>DATDUE010000045.1:0-13141 GCA_035290505.1 archaeon
CCTCTCCTGTAAGTATTTCCGTAACTGATAAATCCGACCACTTTTTTATTTTCAATGGCGACAAATGCCTTATAGTATTTGGGTTTTTTAATGCAAAGGTCTAGATTATCCTTTAGCATATCTATCCCTTCTTTTGTGAAATTATCGGGCATAGATTTGAATAAAGAAACTACCTGATTATAATCTTTTTTATTGAATTTTCTGGTTCTCACAATTCCTTCACCATTATAATATCATCATAATACTTCCCGCCTTTTGTCCTGCAGCCTTTGGGTATTTTTCCCGCAGGAACAAAACCCATCTTTTTGTAAAGCCCCTGCGCAATCTTGTTGTAGCTGTAGACATCAAGCCTTATTATCTTTGCCTTGAACTGCTTTCTCGCGTGTTCTATTAACAGCTCCATCAACCTTGTGCCAATGCCGAGACCTCTTACTTCTTTACTTAAACTAATACCAAGACTTGAGACATGCGCAGTGGCGTCCATATTGCTTTTATCTATGTCACCGCTTCCGCAGAATTTTCCATCAACAATGACACAGATTTTCACTGATGAGCCGCTTTTTAGTTTTTTTATGCAGCCTTTCAGGTATTTTTCTTCTTCCTTCTTACTGACACGCATTTGCATTGCTATGGGCGCGCCCTCTTTTGTGAGTCTATTAATATATTTCAGCATGCCATCAACATCGCTCATCTTTGGGTAGCGGAATATGACTTCTTTGCCATTGATGACCGCTTTGTCAATCACTTTGCCGGGAGCGAATTTCATCTATATCTCCTCCATAGGTAAGGAAGGCCTATTATCAATGATGCTGAACCAAGAATTAATAGCATTGTGTTTATGCCGTAGATATCGAGCATATAGCCTGTCGCAAAGTTTAGAAAAGCCATAAAAAGCGATGTTATCATGCTCCATATAGAAATTAATGTTGCCCTTACGCTTGATTTTGTGTGATGATTTATGTAGTTGTCTATGACAATATACCCATAATTCCTGCTTAGATAAAGAAGAACCACGACTATTAATATCGTCGGTGTGTTGATTGCTGACATCAACAGAAATGAAATTCCCTGTACAAGAATAACAAGAAAAAACGATGACTTTTCACCGAAAATTTTTTCAATTTTATATGCAAATGCGCTTGCCAGACCGCCAAGACCATAGATAATCGGAAATATAATACTGAAGCTTATTATGTCAAATCCCGAATTCATTAGAAATGGTTGCAGCATTAATGAATTTACCACAACTATCGGAGAAAGAAGTATAACTGAAAATACAATCAGCCATTTTATTTCTTTATGGCTTAAAGTATATTTCATGCCTTCTTTCATCTTGTTGTAATGGTTTTTCAGTGTAATCTTTTTCTTCTTTAGCTTGGGTTCTTTCATGGATAAGAAAACAAATCCTGAGACCGAAAAAAATACAGCAAGCATAATATAAGGAAGCCTGACATTCATTGCAAATAATATCGGACCTACAAATAGTCCTATAATCAGAGTTATTGTTGAGTATAGATGTAATTTACCCATTATTTTCAGATATTCCTTTTCTCTTTTAAGATCTTTCAAAGTATCAAAAATTAGTGCTTCTACTGCACCAGAAACAAAAGTATATCCAAGACCCCATATTATATAACCAACAAGAAATATAACAAAAACACTTCCGAAACCTGTTACAATAATACCTAATGACGTAACAAAAATTCCCAATACAACACTATTTCTTCTGCCAAATATATCAGCAAACGCTCCTGTAGGAATTTCAAATATAACCATTATCAATAAGCTCAAAAATTCAAGAACCCCTATTTCAAAATATGATATTCCGAAGTTTTGTAAAAACAGAATTGTAACAGGAAGTATAAACCAAAAACTAATTAACATCCACGATAAATATAGTTTCCAGATATTCCCTTCAAGCCCGCTTTTCATGGATATTTTTTATCCTTTTCACAATTTATACTTGTTATGCTTCGCTTATCCTATGGTTATCAGAATGGCAACATCTGTAAGAAAAAAACAATCAATTATTTTTCGTAATAGCGAAAATTAACATGAAAAGGGATAAGTTTTGAGTTTAGCTGTTGTACAGTCCATTCAGCCTTTATATCGGTTGCTTCCAGCACTTCATCCCTTTTTTCAAGGATTTCCTTCATTGTCGGCTCGTAATCAGGGAACTTCGGGTCAGCCATGTGATAATCTGGCGAGTTATAAAATCCTACAGATATAGATGCAAACTCTTCTTCAAGCTCAAAAAGCCTTTTTTTCGTTTTTTTGTCAAGCCTGTTGAAAAGATAATCTCTATACGTATTTATTACAGGTTCTTTGTTTGTGTTTTCATGCTCATATTCTGTCTCACGGCGATCAAACCAGTCGCATCCGGGTAAAACCAGAGCTGCTGAGGAATATGCAACGCCTTCAATAAATTTTCTTCTGTTCATTTTTTCATGTTACACAAAAAATATTTAAAGATATATCTTAACGGCGATAGAATATACCTATGCGTCTCACCTATATGCTGATAATGAAGCTTCCGAAAACAGAAAAAATAAAAATAGGCAGATTAGGCATAATCAAATTCAATCGTGGGCATTACATCTATGTCGGCTCGGCGCCATCATATAAGGGATATTACACGCCTCGCATAGAGCGGCACTTCAGAAAAAAGAAAAAATTATTCTGGCATATTGATTATTTTCTTAAAAAGTCAAAAATAATTGATGTAAAATACAGCTGCCTTTCCGAATGCAAAACAGCACAAAAACTCTTCAAGAAATACGAATCAATAAAAGGCTTTGGCTGCTCGGACTGCTCTTGCAGAAGTCATTTGTTTTATGTCAGGCGGCTTTCTTCAAAGACATGGAATTAAGCAGCGCACCCGCTTTTTCAATGCCTTCTCTTATTTCTTTCTCAAACAGATAAGCAGATTTTGCGTCCTTCATGCCTTCTTCAAAAAGCTTGTCATAAATTTTCAATGCACGGTCAAGACTTTTAATTGCATCTGCTTTTTTTCCCGACAAAAGAAGCCTGTAGCCTTCGGAAAGATTGTTTTCCGCCACAGGAAGCTCTGCGCCGACTTCGTAGACATTCATGAATATATATTGCACTCAGGTGTTTATAAAATTTAATGAAATACATCTCTCATGAAATTCGCGCATTTAGCAGATGTCCATCTGGGTTCATGGTCGAGCCATCCGGATCTCAAAGACTATCCGCAGCTCGCTTTTGAGAAAGCAGCAGATATATGCATTGCCGAAGGCGTGGATTTTGTGCTTATATGCGGCGACTTCTTTGACACCTCGCTGCCGTCTGTCGACACGCTGAAATTCGCGGCTGAAATTTTGAGAAAAATAAAAGACAATAACATAAGCATCTATGCGATAGCAGGCTCACATGACTTCTCGCCCACGGGAAAAACAATGTTATCGGTGCTGGAATCGGCCGGGCTGCTGAAATTGGTTTCAAAAGGCGAGATTATTGACGGCAAAATAAAACTGAAATTTACTGTTGACGAAAAGACGGGTGCTGCGATTACGGGCATAATAGGCAGAAGGCTTGGGCTGGAAAAATCATATTATGAAAACATGATATGCGATCTGCCTGACGGATTTAAAATTTTTCTTTTTCACTCAGCTCTGGAGGAATACAAACCGCAATACCTGAAGGATATGCATGCACTGCCAATATCTTTGCTGCCAAAAGGCTTTGACTACTACGCCGCGGGGCATGTGCATAAAAAATTTTCCGACGAAAATATTCATTATCCCGGCTCGCTGTTTCCCACAAGCTTTGACGAATTTTTGGGCGACAACGGCTTCTATATTTTTGACAGCGAAAGAGGGTTAATATATAAAAACGTAAAGATACGCGATGCTGTCTGCATAGAAATTTCTGCTGACGATATCACGGCAAAACAATTAGAAAATAAAATATTTGAAAATCTTGAAAACAATGACATAAATGAAAAAATATTGTTGCTAAGGATAGAAGGCATTCTAAACGGCAGCGCTTCAGACATAGATTTTACGGCAATCGAAAAAAAGGCAAAAGCCCTCGGAGCCTGCATCGTGAAAAGAAATACGGGAAAGCTGAAAAGCAAAGAGTTCGAGGAGATAAAACTCAGTAGATTGAGCGCAAAAGAAATAGAAGAATCACTGATCGAAGAGCATCTGGGAAAAATAAATTTTGCCGGAGATGAGCATAAAACTATTTTGGATTTGATGAATGTTTTAAATGACCAAAAACAAGAGGGCGAAACAGCAGCAACATTCAAAGAAAGAGTGATGAAAAATGCAAAAATAATTCTTGCTCTGTAGGGTGAATAAATGTTTTTGAAATCGCTAAAAATGACAAACATCAGGAGCTATGTCAATGAAGAGATATCGTTTCCTTCCGGCTCCATGCTGCTTGCCGGGGATATTGGCTCAGGAAAATCCACGATACTGCTCGCCATAGAATTTGCGCTTTTCGGCACAGACCGGTCAAGCCTGAGCGGCTCTGACCTACTCAGGCACGGCAAAAACAACGGCTCGGTAGAATTAGAATTCGAAATGAACGGCAAAAATATTATAATACGGCGGGCTCTCAAAAGAAAGGCAAACATAGCGCAGGATTCCGGAAAACTAATAATAAACGGCTCTGTTTCTGATTATTCACCAATCGAATTGAAAGAAAGAATTATGGACATGTTCGGTTATTCGAGAGAACTGCAGAAAAAAAATGCGCCCATATTCCGCTATACTGTCTATACGCCGCAGGAAGAAATGAAGCATATCATGTTCGAGCCTGAAAGCAGGCTGAATATACTGAGAAAAGTATTCGGCATAGACAGATATGGAACAATAAAATCAAACAATGATATGCTTCTTGCAGAGATGCGCGCGATGAGGCGCGAATATGAAGCTTATGCAAAAGGCCTTGATGAAAAAATTATGGAAAAAGAAAGCAGGGGAAACCTGTTTAGAGACATGGAAAAAATTCTCGAGAAACAGTCAATAATAGCCGAGTCGGAACGCGAAAACTACAATAAAAAAAGCGCCGGGTTTGGCAAAATAAAAGAAAAAATGAATGAAATAAGGCTGGCTAAGGATATGGCAAAAAAACTGTCTATTGACATAGAAAAAAGAAAAAACATTGTATCTGCCATCGAAAAAAGCATAGAAGAAGCAAAAAAAAATATTAAAGAATATGAAAAAATTTCCTTGCCGGAAAAGCCCGAAAGGAATGAAAAGGAAATATTAAACAATTTGTTTGCATTAGAAACAGCAAAAACCGGTGCAGCAAAAGAACAAACAATTCTGCAGAAAGATAAAACAAGCATGGAAAAAATATTAAACAGAGGTGTATGTGACGTCTGTTTCCAGCCCGTGGCAAACAGGGAAAGATTTGAAGGCATTATAAGGAAAAAATCATCTAGATTAGAAGAAATAGATAATGACATTTTTTTGATAGAAAGGCAGATAGCAGAATCAAAGGCATCTCAGGAAAAATGGAGGGCTTACAGCATTGCCCTGGAAAAATACAGCTTTGCGAAAAAGAATATAGAAAATTCATCAAGAATGATTGAAAAATATGAAGAAGACAAAAAAAGCGCCGAAACAGAAATAGAAAATGCAGAAAAAGAAGCGAATAAATTGAAATTTTTGATTGATTCTGCCCAGGAAATCGAAGCTGAATACAAAATGCTCGAAAGGGAAGCAAACGAAACGCTCCAAAAAATGCTCGCAGAAGAAAAAGAAAAATCAAGGCTTGAGCAGCAAAGAAATGATGTAAAAAGCGAAATAAAAAGAATGGAAGAAGAGATAGGGAAAAAAATAGATTTCAGGAAAAAGTCTGAAAGAATAGGCATTCTGACAAACTGGATTGACTCGCTTTTCATACCTTTAATGGACAGCATGGAAAGGCATGTTTTATTGTCTGTCCAGCAGGAATTTGATTCGCTGTTAAGAAAGTGGCTTGAAATCATCATAGGCGATGCCCTGAATGTACGAATAGATGAAGGATTCTCGCCATTGATAGAACAGAACGGATTTGCCACAAGCTATGAAAATCTCTCAGGCGGCGAAAAGACTGCGGTTGCTCTCGCATACAGGCTGGCGCTCAATAAAGTCATAAACTCCATGATAGATACGATAAAAACAAACGATTTGCTCATTCTTGACGAGCCCACGGATGGCTTCAGCACAGACCAATTGGACAGGCTGAGGGATGTAATAAATGAATTAAACCTCAGACAAATAATTATCGTTTCTCACGAACAGAAGATAGACACCTTTGTGGATAATGTGATAAGGATATACAAGGAAAACCATGTGAGCAGGATTTGCGCCTAATTTCTTACTCCAGTTTTTCTAATTCCATTTTAAGATATTCATTCTTCTTCTTTAGTTCCTGCATTTTTTTTGCATCTTCAAGCTTTTTCTGGAGATACTTATTCTCCTGAAGTAATATATCATACTCAGAGCCTTCAGAATTATAGCCAGACTTTTTGCTTTTCGTTTCTTCAAGCTCTTTCTGAAGGTATTCAATCTGCGCTTCCATTTTTCCCTGCTTTTTTGCCTCTTCCAGCTTATAGAGAATGTCCTGCTGGCTATAACCCATGTTTCTATAATCGCTGACTGTGTTCATATAAAAAGAGCCATAATTACCCCCAAACCACGGCTGAAAAGGACTGAAGAACGGGTCAGAAATTATAACATTGTTTCTGTAAGGATAATATGTCCAATAAGAGCTGTGAGGAAGCGGGACAGCAAATCTACCGCCATAAGGATAATAGCCATTGCCATAACCAAAACTCATGCCAAAAGCATAATTTCCCGCTTCTGCGTCGCCAGCAAAAAGCTCATTAATAAAATCGCTTGCAGCTGCGGGTTCTTTATTTTCCTGCTTTGTTTCAGGTATTGTGACAGGCATGGCTGTCTCAAAAAACATTAAAGCACCTAGTGCAATCGGCCCTGCCTTTCTTTTTGCCCAATCTCTTATTTTTTGCATTCAATCGCCTTTAATAATTATTATTAAGTGGCAAAAATTTAAAAGGGTTTCGATGCGGCAGAATCAGCTCTTTTTCTTTACGTGCTGCTTGCATGCGAAGCATATGTTTTTCCCGCTTCCCTTGTCTACAAGCCTTACCTTATTGCAGCTTGAGCAGCGAGAAATGGAAATTTTCATGAATAAATATGTATTTTGTTAGATATAAAGATTTTTTGCAAAAAATTTTTGAAAAATTATCTCCTATATTGCACTTGTTTTTGCTGCTGCGGCACATAATCCTTTTTTAGCATTAGTTTTGCCTCTTCCATGCTTGATTTTATGTATTTTTTCATCCTCTGTTTTTCTACCATAGTCATGTTGTGCTCTTCCATTGCTATTATCGTGGGTTCTATCTGGTCTAAAATGCGAAAAGTCTGCATCTTTTTTTGTCTATCCCTTTCCCTGTCAGCCCTCTCCCTTATCCTGTCATACTTTTTCCTGAGAGAATAAACCGTGTCCCGCCTTAGAATAAAGTCAACTATGCCCATGCATTTATTCTGTTTTGAATGCTAATAAATCTTCCATTACATTGATATTTATGGCAAAAAGCAGGATAGGCACAGACGAGTCAGGCAAAGGCGATTATTTCGGCTACCTTGTAGTGGCTGCTGTTTTTGTTGATGATAAAACAGAGGAAAAATTAAAAGAAATGAAAGTAAAGGACTCAAAGATGATGCTTGACAGCGTTATTCTAAAAATTGCCACAGAGATAAAGAAAATATGCAAATATGAAATCGTCAAAATATCGCCAGAAAAGTATAATTCACTGCAAAAAAAGTTCAAGAACCTCAACAAAATACTTGCATGGGCACATTCAAGGGCTATAGAAAACCTTCTGGAGAAAATAAAAGAAACGCCGGAAGAAATAATAATAGACAAATTCGGCGACGAAAAATATATGAAAAACGCCATGATGGAAAACGGAAAGAAAATAAAGCTTGTGCAGAAGATAAGGGCAGAAAGCGATATGGCTGTTGCTGCTGCTTCTATTTTGGCGAGAGCTGAATTCCTGAAGACATTAAGACAGCTTTCTCTTATGGTTGGATATAAGCTGCCGAAAGGCGCAACGCACACAGAAGAAGCAGCAAAAGAGCTTGTGAAAAAATACGGGCCTGAGGTCTTGGAAGGAATAGCAAAGCTGCACTTCAAGACGACAAAAAAAGTGCTGAAAAAATAAGCAGCATTTGCGTGAAGACTACCGCATTTCTGCGGTAGTCTTAGCTGCTGAGGGTATCATTAATTGATGTTACCCTCCACGCAAATGCTGCTAAATAAAGTGATTAAAATGGAATTTTTTGATGTCATAAAAAACAGGCATTCAATAAGAGCTTTCAAAAACAAAGAAATAGAAGAAGAAAAGCTGAAAAAAATGCTTGAAGTGATGAATAGCGCGCCTTCTGCTGGCAACCTGCAGGCATATGAGACTGTTGTTGTGAGAAATGAAGAAACAAAGAAAATGCTCGCCAAAGCGGCTGACCAGTCTTTCGTAGGAAAAGCTCCTGTTGTGATTGTTGTCTGCGCAAATGAAAAGCGCTCTGAAAGACTTTATGGAGAAAGAGGAAAAAATCTTTATTCAATGAACGATGCAAGCATTGCCGCAGCTTACATAGAATTAGCTGCGGCTGCTTTAGGTTTGGGTTCTGTCTGGGTCGGTGCTTTTGATGATGAAAGTGTTAAAAAAATCATAAAGATGAGTGAAGGCATTAATCCCATAGCAATAATACCAATAGGCTATCCGGATGAAAAACTGCATGCAACAAGAAGAAGAAAAATAGAAGATATCGTGCACAAAGAAACATTATAAAGTTTTCTTTTCATCTGTATTCATGAAATTAGTTTCAACCCAGATTACTGGAATTATTTTGATAATATCAGCCATTGCTATGCTTTTTGTAATTTTTTCCTTTAATGATTCAAAGCTGCAGCTGAACAGCTTTCTGCATCAGGACTGCAATTTACCGGAAAACGTATGCCCGTTCACAAAATCAATACCAGATGAGACTGCTGTTGCCTATGCGCTTGACTCTATAATAGCTATCTGCGGCATCTATCTTTTATTTAAAAAACAGAAATACGATGAAAAGAAGGTAGAAAAAGACAAGAAAAAAGAAGAGTTTGTGAAAAAATTAGAGCCAGACGATAAAAAAATTTATGAAATGATATCCTCAAGCGGCGGGATATTCCAGAGTGAGCTTGTCGAAAAAACCGGATTCGGCAAGGCAAAAATAACGAGGATTTTAGACCGGCTGGAATCAAAAGGTCTGGCCGAAAGGCGCAGGCGCGGCATGACGAATATTGTTGTTGCAAAAAATTAGCCAATAAGCCCGTCCCTGATTTCTTTTTTTAGCCTGAGCATTTTTGTCTTGCCATAAAGCTCTGTTTCTATAATTCCACGCTCAATAAGTTTTTTTATAACCCTGTGAGCCCTGACCTTGGAGCCTGAAACTCTCGTTATCTCTGCCTGCAAAACCTTTCCATTATTTTCCAGAAGCCTCTCTATCACTATTTTCTCGTCTTTGTTCAGCAATTTCAGTATCGTATCAATATTTTTCTTTATGCATTCTTCCTTTTTTTCGACTTTTTCAGACATCAGATAATATGTCAGCGCGCCGACAACAATGCCAAGCGTAACAAGAAATGGAATTAAATCAACAAGAGAAATTGGCCCTGCGCAAAAAGGCTCGGCAATGCATACATTGATTGTATTATTTAAGCGAAGATAGGAACATAAGGCAAAAACCATGAAAAGAAATGCCGAAACAATCGCTATGCCAAGCACTATTTTCCTGTTGTGGCGCATACAACTAATTTTAGCCAAATCTTTTTAAGGCAACATTGATATACGCACCTTTGGTGCGTCATTCGGCGTTGGTTTCAGATAGCAGTAAATATGGTTTCATATAATGTAACTGTATGGCAAAGAAAAAATTCTGGAAAATAGCAACAATATCATTGGCTGTTCTGCTGGTTGCATCCATGTATTTCAATGTAACCGTTATAGCAGTTTCAGGAAACATTGCAAAAAAGGCAGAAAAAGCACTAATAACAGAAGGCATGACAAAGGGCAGCAAAAATTCGCCTGTGACATTAATAGAATACAGCGACTATGAATGCCCTTACTGCGCAAGAGCTGAGGCAACAATAAAAGATGTTTTGGATGAATATGGCAGTAAAATATATTTCGTGTACAAGGACTTTCCCCTGCCTTTCCATAACAATGCGCAGAAAGCTGCTGAAGCAAGCAGGTGTGCATTAGAGCAAAACAAATACTGGGAATACCATGACGCTCTCTTCAAAAACCAGCAAAGCCTCGATACAAACAGCCTGAAAACATACGCAAAAAGCCTCGGGCTCGATGAGGCAAAATTCAGCGAGTGTTTGGACAGCAACAAATACACTGAAAAAGTAAAACAAGATATGGAAGAGGGGCAGTCCAAAGGAGTGACAGGAACGCCGACTTTCTTTGTAAACGGAAAGATTCTGATAGGCGCGCAGCCATTTGATGCATTCAAAGAAATTATAGATAAAGAGCTTGCCTGATTTTTTTCTTTTTTTATTTATTTAGCTGAAACCAGTTTCACCTTAACCAATATATGGTGTTTCATTCTATAAAATATCATGAATGATTCAAAACAGTTTGCCATAATATCGCTGATTGTGATTTTGGTTGTGCTGCTGGGAATCAACCAGATGTTGATAGCAAATGCATCTAAGATTACAATAATAACAGGACAAGTCACTGCAGGTGCAACAAATCAAGCAACACAGCAAATACAACAGCCATTTCTTGGCACGCAGACAGAGTATGGAGTGGCATTCACGCAGGAAGGCTATAACCAGCTGCTAAATGACGAGAAAACAATAAAGCTTGATTCAGAGCAGCTAAAAAGCTATGTTGGATTGGATGTTTTGCTGCCGCAGTGCTGCGCTTTCCAGTTTTTGCAGGCAAGCGGCAACTGCGAGTGCGGGCATCACCTCGCATTATCTGGCTTGGCAAAGAGAATGATAACAAAAGGGTATGATAAGCAAAACGTGCAAAAAGAAATAGACAAGTGGAAGGAATTTTTCTACCCTTCTGGAGCAAGCGCATCTACAGGAAATATGGGCTCATGCTAATAGGTTATTCAATGAACAAAGAAAATGTCATCGTGGCTCTGCTGGTTGTCATGGTCGTTATAGTGGCCATACAGACAGTGCAGCTGCTTGGAATTCAGGCAACAGGAAAAGTGACTGCTACGAACACAGCAAATCAGGGATTCTCATCATACGATGAGATGATGCAGGCACATCATGGCGATTCAAGCAGCAGCTCAGCAGGCGGCGGCATGGTAGGCGGATGCTAACATGGTAATCTGCATAGTCAGCACAGCGGTTTTTGGCTTTCTTGGAATTTTTTCTGCCAAATACAGATTTTATTTCAAGGAATCGCTAAAATGCATGAAGAAGAAGGCTTTGCTGAAAAAATGCGACGCGAAATTCGAGCAGAAAATAAAATCAAAGGTTTCTGCAAAGTTCATCAGGTTTCCGAGGTTCGCAAGATTTATCTACAAGAATTTTAATGCATTATCATGGATTACGCTCATTATTATGCTCGCGAGCATGATTCCTATGGTGCAGGGCGGCTACAACCTTGCTGTTTACGGCACCTGCGACCCCCACTCAACGCAGTGTATTTTCAACCCAGGGCACCTGCACTGCGGCTCGCAGCACTGCCTGGACAAAGGATGCAGCTGCAAGGAAAAAGGCTGCACATCACCCGACTTTAAAGCCTGTGAAGGCAAATGCGAATGCAAGGAAGGGACATGCAACATATAAACAGAATCCGCCGCATAAATAGATTTTTAAACTATGATTTACAACTATTGTAAAGGTTTTGGTATGAAAAACGACAAAACAAAAAATGAAGGGAAGGTTGTTTCGGCTGCCAACGCCGCATCAGCTGGCGGCTCAATCATAGGAGCGCACAATATCTGCCACTCGATATGCATGGCAGCTGTGGCTCTGCTATCGGTTTTTGGTGTGGTAATAGCAAGCGATGCGCTTATGTTTTTAGAATCATTTGCCCTGCCTTTCTGGACTATGGGAATAGCTTTCCTTGGCATAAGCATTTTTTTGTATACAAAATATTGCTGCATATCAAAAAAGCTGCTGGTTTTTAATGCGGGATTGCTGATAATAGGAATTCCTTTTGTACAAACGCTGAGTTATGCATGGGTTTTCTGGATTACAGGCATTGTAATAGCTGGTTATGCAGCATTATGGTATTTTTCAGATAAATATCACTGGAATTTAGGAGGACTGAAAATGAAAAACATAAAAAAAGAAAACATTGCGCTCTATGGTATGCTGGGCGTTGTTGCCGTAATCCTGATATTCAGCGTTTATACAATGCTCGCGCCAAAAAAATTGGAAATAAACGCGCAGAATTACCAGCAATACGAAGAAAAAAGGCTTTCTTCTGCCAATGAATGCGGCGACCTTACGGACCCGTCAAACATACAGCACCTGAGCCATCACGCAGAGCTGAAGCCGTGCCTGGACAAAGTTGACCCTGCACTGCGCAAGCAGGTTCTGGGGTAGTGAAGCTTTTTAAACTTTGTTTTACAAAATTTGTAAATGTATTCAAACAAAATAATGATTATTTTTATTTTGCTTGCAGGCATTGCCCTTGCCGACGAAGGGCATGACATGGAATTCCCTGTCTGGACATATTATGCTGAGATAGTTGAGCATCTGATAATCTTTATTTTTTCGGCGAGCGCGATTATCTTTCATTACAAATTCTATAAAAAATACGGCAGAAACATTCTTTATGCCATTGCTGGCTGGGCAATAATAGCCATAGGCGAAGCGCTCACGACAGCGCATCATTTTCTTTTCTATCCGTTTGGCGAAATAAATGCAATAGTAAATCATGGGCTGCTGCTTGTTGGCTTGTTCATATTGGCTTTTGCCTATATAAAAATTCTGGGTGAGGAAAAATCAAAAAAGCAATAAAATACGTCCTGAAAGAAAGGAACTGCATAGCCATAGCGATAATAGTTTCAATAATCACGGGCATATTTTATTATTATCTGACTGTCATGAATGTTTTTGAAATGCGGCTTGATGT
>DATDUE010000046.1:0-2264 GCA_035290505.1 archaeon
AAATATTCTACCATAGGCAAAAATTGCAAAATAGGCAATGCCGTGGAAATAAAAAATTCCGTCATCGGCGACAATAGTTTTATTTCACATTTGAGCTATGTGGGCGATTCTATAATCGGCGATAATTGCAATATCGGCGCAGGCGCGATTTTCGCCAACCTGCGGCTGGACGATAAAAGCGTGAAGATGAGCATCAATGCTGACAGGGTTGACACAGGAAAAAGAAAACTGGGTGGAATAGTAGGTGATGGAGCAAAGCTCGGCGTCAATGTAACTGTGATGCCCGGCAAGAAGATTTGGCCAAACTTGCTTGTGCCGGCGTGCATAACGATAAAAGACGACATCACAGAGCAGCTTGAACTGAAATAGGTGAAAAATATGTGCGGAATAGTCGGTTTTGTTGGAAATACTTTTTCCTCTAATGAGCTTTTATTGTCATTGAAGCGTCTTGAATACCGCGGCTATGATTCATTCGGTTATGCGACAAATGAAGGAATTGTTGAAAAAGAAATCGGTGAGATAAAGGAACTGCCTGAAAGCGCATGCAAATCTGCTGTTGCCCATACACGTTGGAGCACGCACGGCGGCGTGACAAGGGAAAATGCGCACCCGCACAGCGACTGCAGCGGCAATATATTTATCGTGCACAACGGCATAATAGAGAATTATGAAGAAATGAAAGAAAAATTAAAGGGACATGAATTTTTATCAGAGACAGACTCTGAAGTCATCGCCCATTATTTTGAAGATAAGCTGAAAGAAAAAACAATGAAAGAAGCTGTTGTTGATTTCTTTTCTGAAGCCCGCGGCACCTTTGCCATATTGCTCATAAAAAAAGGTGATAATAATATTTATGCATTTAAGCGCGGCTCGCCATTGGCATTAGGCATATGCGATGGCAAATATATTGTGGCAAGCGACATATATGCATTTTCAGATAAAACAGAAAAAGCCATATTTTTTCATGAAGATGAGCTTGCAGTTATCAATGAAAATGGCTATGAATTCTTCAGAGTATATGACAGCATATTGAAAAAAGAAATAAAGGAAATAAAGCATATAGAATGGGAATCCACGGAAGAAGGCAAACAGAAATACGAACACTTCATGCTGAAGGAAATTTACGATGAGCCGTTCGCTGCGGAAAGGCTGCTAAAATCATTGGAAAGCGAGCAGGCAGTCACTCTGCATGAGCTGAAAAAGATGATTCAATCTTCTGAAAGGGTTGTTTTCGTCGCAGCAGGCACATCTTATCATGCTTCCCTGCTTGGCGTCTACTTTTTGAATTCGGTTGGCATAGAAGCGCATACACTGATAGCAAGCGAATTCAGGAATTTCTCAAAAATAGATGAGAATGCATTGGTTATCGCTATCAGCCAGAGCGGCGAGACCATGGATGTAATAGAAGCTCTGCATGGCTTAAAAGAAAAAGGCGCGAAGATAGCCAGCATCGTAAATGTGCCCTATTCAACCATCCAGAGAATGTCAAACATTTCAATAAATATACTCGCCGGCCAGGAAGTCTGCGTTGCCGCGACAAAAACTTTTGTTAATCAAGTTATCGTCCTGCTAAAACTCGCCTCTCTTTTTGGCTACAAAAATATTATTCATTCAATTCCTGCATTAATAAAAAAAATTCTTGAAAAAGAAAACGAAATAAGAGAAATCGCAAAAAATCTCGCGGAAAAAAAAGACATCTACATCATCGGCCGCGGGCTTTCATATCCAATAGCAAGAGAAATAGCATTAAAATTAAAGGAAATTTCCTATATTCATGCCGAAGGCATGATGGCCGGGGAGCTTAAACACGGGACGATTGCTTTGATAGAGCAGGGCACGCCAGTCATTGCTTTGTTGGACGGCAACACTCATATCATATCAAACGCAAAGGAAGTCGAGGCACGCGGAGCAAATGTGATTAGTTTTTCTTCCGATGGCTCGCCCTTTGCAGGAATAAATATTCCCTCGAAATGCGACGGCTCGTTTGCTATTTTATCGGCTGTAGCCGGCCAGCTTCTTACTTATTATATTGCTCTGGAAAAGAAATTGCCGATAGACAAGCCCAGGAATTTGGCAAAATCAGTAACGGTTTTATAATTCCCCTCCATGAACCCTGCCTATATGTATGTTCAGGCTTTTCATTGACTTGAATTCAAGCCCGCACCTGCATTTGTATATATTTATTTTCTCCTTCGCATTAACTATTCTTTTTCCAATTTTCTTGAACGGGTATCCTATGGGATTCTTTATTAATTTGCATGTTT
>DATDUE010000047.1:0-3152 GCA_035290505.1 archaeon
AATCAGGGGAGATGACCTTGAATTCCACACAGCGGTTAGGGAATGGTCCAAAATAATAGAAAATGGCGATTCAGAAGGCTATAAAAAACAGTTTGAGGAAACAAAGGCATTTTTTGCAGACAGGCTGGAAGAAGGCATGAAAAAAAGCGATGAGCTGATAAAGATGCTTAGCGAAAATGCTGCATAAATATAATCCTGTGAAAATTCACCACTAAAACATAATTTCGCTTTTCAACAAAATAAAACTTTAAGTATAACCGAAGCTTAATAAAACTTAGTTTTGTGTGTGGGGTGTTTTTCCTGAAGATAACGCAGATAAGGAAAAGAGACGGCAGAATCGTAAAATTCAATATCGACAAAATAGCCAATGCTATTTTCAAGGCGGCGCAGGAGATAGGCGGCTCCGATGAAAAAATGGCAGAAAGCCTTGCAAAAAAAGTCGTACAGATACTGGAAAAAGGCAAGAAAGCAATTCCTACCGTGGAAGAAGTCCAGGACGCGGTTGAAAAAGTCCTTATGGAAGAAGGGCATGTAAAGACAGCAAGAGCGTATATTATTTACAGGCAGAAGCACAAGGAAATCAGGGAGGCAAAAGCCCTCTTAGGCGTTCAAGACGACATAAAATTATCAATAAATGCAATAAAGGTTCTTGAGCGAAGATACCTGAAAAAAGACGATAACGGAAAGGTCATTGAAACGCCAGGAGAGATGTTCCGAAGGGTTGCCAGCAATATTGCTCAGGCTGACAAATTTTATGGGCATGATGAAGAAGAAATAAAAAAAACAGAAAAGGAATTCTACAGCATGATGTTAAACCTTGAGTTCATGCCAAATTCTCCGACGCTGATGAACGCGGGAAGGGATATCCAGCAGCTGTCAGCCTGTTTCACCGAAGACCAGAAAGTTCTGTCAAACCCTTCTACCAGGCCTATTTCATTGATAAATGTTGGTGATATGGTAGCGACCCACACAGGAGAATTAAAAAAAGTTATTAAAAAAATGTTTCGCCCATTTGAAGGCTTTATTTATAAAATTAACGTCCGTGGGCTTATAAAACCCACGCTTTCTGTGACCGGCGAGCATCCAATACTGGCTGTAAAAAAGGATGAAGTGGGGTGTTTTAGGAATAAGAAAGCCTTGTGCAACGGCTTTGATAAAAAATATTGCTTTGCACAAAAAAACGAATACAAGAATAGCTGCGAAGGAGTGAAAATCAATCCCAGATGGATAAATGTATCAGAACTTGAAGACGGGGACTTTGTTGTCGTAACAACCGACTGCACCGTAAAAGACAAAAAAAGCATAAAAATTTCTGATTATATCGATTCAGATATATTGTTTTCTGGTAAAAATATTAAATTGAAAAACAGGCCCAACAAAGGGAAATTAATACAGAATGAGATACTTATAGATAATGATATTATGAGGCTGTTCGGTTACTGGTTGTCTGACGGTTCGGTAAGCGGCAAGAAACATTTCGAAGTCGTAAGGTTTACATTCGGGAAAAAAGAGGAATTGTTTGCGGATGATGTTTTAGGTATAATGAAAAAGAAATTTAATCTTGAATCTGTAAAGGAATTCACAGACAAGCAAAAAACAATACAGTTGCGTTTTCATTCCGTTATCGTTGCCGAATTTTTCTATAAATTATTCGGACACGTATTTTCAGAAAAACACATTCCCCAATGGATAATGCATCTGCCGCATGAAAAACAATTCAATCTGCTTGTTGGACTATTCCGAGGGGACGGATGCTATAAAAAGAGCAAAAACCAAGACATCTTTTTCATTAGCCTTTCTAATGAAAATCTTGCACGAGGCGTTTGGAATATTTTAAACAGGCTTGGTTATAGTTTTAATATAAATTACAGGATTCCAAAGGGGGGCACGGAACCCGCATTCAGGATAAGCTGTGCACCATCAGAGTGTCCAGAATTGGTAAAAAGCGTTGGAAAGGGTGTATATGCCGATAGAAAAAAATTTATGCAGTACATCAAACTTGATAAATATATTTTAAGGAGTATAGATAAAATAAAAAAAATACCGTTTAAAGGGAGTGTCTTTAATCTCGAAGTTGATGACAACCATTCATATCTGGCAAACAATGTTGCTGTGCATAATTGTTTTGTCCTTCCTGTCGAAGACGATATGACAGGTATTTTTGAAACGCTGAAGAACACGGCTTTGATACATCAAAGCGGCGGCGGCACAGGATTTTCTTTCTCAAGATTAAGACCGAAAGGCGACAGGGTAAAGTCAACGGGTGGCATTGCATCCGGACCGATGTCATTCATGAAAGTCTATAATGCGGCTACAGAAGCAATAAAGCAGGGTGGAACGAGGAGGGGAGCGAACATGGGCATCCTGCGCGTCGATCACCCTGACATACTTGAGTTTATCACAGCAAAAGAAAGGGAGGGCGCGCTTAACAACTTCAACATTTCTGTTGCCCTCACAGACAGGTTCATGCAGGCAGTTGAAAATGACGGAGAATATGAACTAATAAATCCAAGGACAAAAGAAGTTGCTAACAAACTAAATGCAAAGCGCGTCTTTGATTTGATTGTCACTATGGCATGGAAGAACGGCGAGCCCGGCGTTATATTTATAGACAGGATGAATGGGCAGAACCCGACGCCAAAAATAGGCGATATAGAGAGCACGAATCCATGTGGGGAGCAGCCATTACTTCCTTACGAATCATGCAATCTCGGCAGCATAAACTTAGCTAAAATAGTTGACGAGGAGAAAAATGAAATAGACTGGAAAAAGCTGAAAGATATAGTCTATTCGTCAGTGAATTTTCTTGACAATGTAATTGATATGAATAAGTATCCCATATCAGAAATAGAAAAAATGACAAAAGCTAACAGGAAAATAGGGCTAGGTGTGATGGGATTTGCCGACATGCTGATAATGCTTGGCGTGCCTTACAATTCCGAAGAGGCTGTAAAATTAGCCGAGAAAGTTATGCATTTCATAAATCACGAGTCAAAGGAGGCTTCTGCTGCTCTCGCAAAAGAGCGCGGCTCATTTCCGAATTTCGAGAAAAGCGTCTGGAAGGAGAAATATGAATGCATGAGAAATGCAACGACAACAACTATTGCTCCTACTGGCACGATAAGCATAATAGCAGGCGCGTCTTCAGGCAT
>DATDUE010000048.1:0-4338 GCA_035290505.1 archaeon
TGGCGAGGTGAATACAATCGAAGTAAGTCAGTTTTTTTTCTATTTTCTTGAAATAGGCTGCGCGCAATTTTCCTGCCAGCGATGCTATCTCGGCGCTTACCGGCACTATCCTCAAATTTGGCAATGACTGAATGTAGAAAAGCACCTCATCTATTTTTGACTTTTTTCTGCGGCCGATGTGAAATGACAGCTCTGTTAAAAGCACAGCAGAAACAACAGCCTCTTCTTTCATGTAAACTGCTGCTTTCTCGGCTATTTCCTTGCTGCCTGATAAAAGATCCATGAAGATAAATGTATCGAGATAGATTGGCATAAAAATCACCATAACGATTATCGTCGTGAGCTATATTGTCTTCTGACAATATAGCTAGCTGCTGATGGTATCATCAAAAGATGATACCATCCACGACGATAATCATGCATAATTATTCCTCTTTTATCTCTCTTCTGATGTTCCTGAGCGAGAGCTCTTCGCCTGCTTTTTCCAGGCCTTTTACAGGGTCTTCTGGCTCGGCAATCAAAATCAATTTTTCGCCTTCTTTTATGATGAGAACATTCTTGCCGACAGACATGCCCAAGGCATCCCTTAGATACTTCGGTATTACTATTTGTCCCTTAGAAGAAACTTTTGCCTTTTTCATTTTACTCACTTTTATTAAGTGGGTTTAAGTTATATATATACTTTACTGCTGCTACAGGTTTTTGCCATATTTAGTGTCAAAACAAGCATCAATTCTCTTTTCTGCTATAACGAAATGCTTAAGTGCTGACTACGGGAGTCTTGGACTATGAAAACGAAAAAGAGGAGATTGAAATGTCATACAAAAACCGCGTGCTTGAATGGGTTAGAAACGAAACCAGCAGAAATGCTGAATATGTTCCGGAAGACTTTCCTTTACACAGCTTCTACAGCAAAAACATGTCAGACGATGCCCTGGAATATCTGGCAATCGAACTGGAAACGAAGATGAGAAACAAAAAGAAAGAGGGAAGAAAAAATGAATATAGCAGCGAAGTATTTCTTGTTCCATATATCGGCGAGAATGGCGTAACGTATTTTGTTGACAAAAGCAGGCCGGGATACAATTTAAAAGCCATGCTTATGCCTATGGGCAATGGGCTATTTTCGTTCAAGGGGGACCCTAAATACATGGAAATCCTTGGCGGAAGGGGCGTATTCAGCGGATTGGAAACAAAAATGGAAAGAAGCATGAAATATTTTGACACCGATGGAAAATAACATAGCTTTATGTTTCGATTTTTGAGGGGCTAAAACCCCTTATTTTTTACTATTTTCAAGTAACTAAATCTTTAAATAGCGGAAAAACCAATTATAAGCAGGTGAGCAAAATGCCAAAAAAAGAGAAAAAAGAAAAAGGTTTATACGATCCTGTAATAACAGCGGTGCCTGAATGGAAACCGCTTATACCTGATCCTAATTTTGATATAGGAAAAATGCCGTCATATGTAGGCGACAAAATACATGATGCTTATGACTACATAAAAGATTTATTCTGGACGCTGACAGAAGCCGAAAGGGAGGGTATCACATCTGCGCCAAGGCAGGGCGGAAAAAAAGAAAGCAAAGAAAATGAAAAAGCCGGAGGCAAATACCCTTTGCTTGAGTCTGATTATTACGACCCTGTGAAAGCCCTTGCTTACAAAAACCTGATTGATGATGTGGAAAATTCCGGATATAAAATAACCTACAGGGACTTGCGCAAAATGCTGAACATATACGGCAGCATTGGCTGTGAAGAGGGAAAGGATATCTATGTAGCAGAGGGGCTTTCGCCTCTGAAAGAGCTTAGGGTAATTGCACATGAATGGATTGGAAAGGATTACATTGACCATGAAGGAAACGATAATGAAATAAGCAAGCGCGAAAAAAAAGTGGTAAAATCTTACCTTGAAGAAGCAAGAAAATCGCTGATGAACTGAAAAAATCTTTTTATTCTGCCAATCACAATTATTCTTTATGGCATTCGAAGATATAGGCTATACGCTGTTTGTGGAAATACTGGGCATGACGCAATACCCCGGACAGCCATTTACGGGAGAAATAACAAGAGACCTGATAATGTTCCTGCTCGTGCCGAGCATCTTCATAATATTAGTTCTTTACATGACAGTAGGAAGGGTCGTAGCTACTGCACATATAAGGATAAGAATCCTTGTCGGCGTGGGCGCATACCTGTTCATAATAGCTGGCGGATATTACCCGGCTTTTGCCTATCTCGCAGGCCCTTACTTTTTATTCCTGATATTCATACTTGGAATATTGTTCTTCTTTGTAGAGCACTTCACCAAAAGCTCCAAAGCCGCTGCGCCTGCCGGAGGCAGGTATCCTATGGCTATGGAATATTCAGATGCAAAAAGCAAGCTTCCAAAGAATGTGCAGAGCCTGCTAGGAATGCCCACCATTAATCCGCAAGAAAGGAAAAGTCTGCAGAATGAGTTAAGGTTGCTTGACATGCAGATAGAAAGCCTTGATAAAAAATTAAGCAAAATGGGCGAACATGGCAAAGGAGATGTATCATTAAAGCTGTCTGAACTTGAAGCAGAAAGAGATATTGTAAAAGCAGCCCTTGAAGGGCATGTTCGTTAAACCTTTTTATTCTGCGGCGGTAAATTAATTATCATGCTTGACGAATTAATATACCTGCCGTTCTTTGCGGCGTTTCTTTTCGTGTTTGCAGTGACCTTTGGTCTTCTGACAATAGCAAAAATCATGCCGAAGAAACAGATAAACGCCGTGATTGCTATAGCGATTGCCGCAATGACAGCGATGTACGAGCCGTTTGTGACATCTCTGCAGGCATACATGCCCATATTCGCAATAATTCTTGTCATTCTTTTCATGATTATTTTCGTGAAAAAAGTTCTGGTGGGAGACAAAAAAGACAAGGATGCACTGCCGATAATTGTTTCTTTGGGATTATTGCTTATCGTTCTGGGCGTCACATGGAATAGCATTGCCGCTTTTCTTCCAATGGATGTTGACCCGAGAAATGCTTTATGGGGAATAGGAATAATCATAATATTATATATTTTTTACGCTGTCTACAAACATCCCACCCCCAAACAATGAGTAGTAAGCTAAAGAATCAAAAGATTATACCCTTCCCGACGAAAATCATCATTCTTTTAGTTAAAACAATCATAACAAAAAAACCCATATATTTATATACTTCGGAATGCTAATAATAGAAATATTTACGCACATATATTGGAGGTAAAAAAATGGCTTTTATCATAGACGACCTGATGAGGGAACTCAGCCGTCTCGGCTTCTATGACTTTCTACTGCCGTGGCTGTTCGCATTTGCTGTCATCTACGGACTGCTCTACAAGGCCGGCATCTTCGGCTCGATAAACAAGAGAATCTCAGGAATACTCGCCTTTGTGATTGCCTTCTTCGTCGCAGGATGGGGGGGCAGGGCAATTGCCGATTTTCTCAGAAATCTCTTTGCAGGCACTTCCATCGTCATAGCAGCGGTGATTTCAATAATACTGTTCGTCGCATTGCTTGGATTTACAGAAAAAGACTGGAAAGGAAAAAGCAATAAAGCAATATATATTGCAATAGCAATCGGTGTAGTGCTGTTCATCATAGCAACAACAGGCGATTCAATTCTTGGCGGCTCAAGACTGGGGCTGTTCGGAATAGACGCCCCTGTGCTGGCTCTTGTTATGATAATACTGCTCATAATAGCAGTGCTGTTTGTAACAAGCGGCAAGGAAGAGTCTGAAAGCGGCGGAGAAGAAGGAAAGAAAAAACCTACAATAACAGGTTAGTCGGCTGTTTTTGTTTATATTTTAATCAGCCGATAATAAATTACTTTTTGGTGTTTTGAAGTGGCAAACCCGTTCACGGTCATGGTAAGCAACCTCCAGCAGCTGGGCTTCTTCGGCTTTTTGCTGCCATGGCTTTTCATGTTTGCTGTTGTCTTTGCATTATTGCTGAAGTCAAAAGCATTGGGCGAGGACAAAAAAATTTCTGGAGTTATTTCTTTGGTCATTGCTTTTTTTGTCGTGGGCTTCGGCGGCCCTGCGCTGGGCAATTTCTTTATTGATTTATTCGGGGCAGCAGCTGTGGTGCTGGCAGGCATATTAGTTATCATACTTTTCGTAGCCCTGACAGGCGGAGACATAAGCAAATTAGGCAGCAATAAAGCCACCCTCGCTGTTGTAATCGGCATCGGCATAATAATCTTCGCGACGCTGATAGGCACTGCTTTCGGCGTCAGGGTCAACTGGGAAGTCGGCGCTATAATCTTCATGATAATCGTGATGGCGATAGCTGTTTATTTTATCGGGGGGAACAGCTGATAAATC
>DATDUE010000049.1:0-2885 GCA_035290505.1 archaeon
TGAATAGCAGCATTTGCGTGAAGGCTACCGTAAAATACGGTAGCCTTAGCTGCTGTGAGTATCATCAAAAGATGATACTCACCACGCAAATGCTGCTTACAATGTTTCCAAAAATTCCTCTTCCTTGAAATTTAATTTGCCGGGAATTATTATCGATGCAGGCGTTTGTTTTATTTTTCCTAGATTTTTTGGAAAATTATATTTGATTGCCTGCTCATCGCTTCCCAAAGCACAGCAGGCGATTAATTTTGTGCTTTCATTTATTGTTTTGTTTTTTGCCAACATCTCCAAGCCTTTCTTTATTGTCATAAATTTTTCTCCATTTTTTGTATCCAGCAGCAGCAGCGTGTGCAGCCCGGATTTCTTATTTTCAAAAATCATTTCATAGGGGCTTTCAGGCTCGAAACCTTTTTCGGGAAAAGCCAATGTAACTGTCCTGCCAAATTTGTATAATTGCAAGCCGCTTTCAGCCACAGCAGTAAAAATGCTCGGCGCATGAATGATTTCTGTTTTTATTTTCTGTTTCTTTGCCTCAAAAAGAAGCTCTGTATGTGTTGTCGCCGTGAGCGGATCGCCGGCAATAAGCAAAGCAATGCTCTTCTTCTTTGCCTCATTTATTATAAAATCCGATTCTGTTTTCTCTCTTGATAATATTTCTATCTTCTTTCCTGTTATTTTCTCTATATTTTTCAAATCGCCCAAGAATTTATTTGTGTAAAATTCGGCATAAACCGCATCGCACTTTTTTATAGCATTGATTGCTTTTATTGATATATCACCTTCAGAAAGCCCCAGACCAATCAAAAAAAGCATAATCACAGCCTCGACAAAACATTCAGAATAATCTGGGCAGCGGCAAATCCTGTATTGCTCGGCAGCTTATCGTCAGCTATTTCTACGATGTCCATGCTGTCTGGCTTAATCTTTTCTATTATTTTTAACAGTTCTTCCAGCTTCATTCTGCCTTCAGGATATCCTGTAACAACATTCTTCAGGACATCTATATCTATTGTCAGATGAATCGGACGCTCCATTTTTGACGGGATTTCTTTCATTACATTCATGTTTTTTATTTCTTCCTTGTTCACTGCGCATACACCCAGCTGAATAATCTTCGCGAGCTTTGAAGCATGATAAGCCCAGGTCTGATGCGTGTATTTGTTTCCTAAAAAGTCGGGAAGCATGTCAGCATGGGCATCTAAATGCACGATTGTTTTTGGCTTAAGTGCCTCAACAATCGGCAGGGTTATGGAATGGTCGCCGCCTATGAAAATTGGGAAGGCTTTGCTTTCTTCCTTTATTTCTGAAATTGTTTCCTTTATCCGCTTTGCCGTTAGCTCGAAAGAGCCAGGCACAACTTCCACGTCGCCCAAATCACAAAACTTCAAATCAAAAATATTCCTGCCATTGACAAAGCCCTCTACCAGCTTTAGCGATTCCCTCACCATAAGAGGGCCGTAAAGCGCAGGCTTGCTTATTGATGTATGGGCAAAAGGCACACCTAAAAAAACTACTTCCGCCTCCTTCAGCGGATAATTGTAAGGCACGAATGTATTAGACGCGTGGAGCATTTTTTTCACCTTTTTCTTTCTTCTCGTCACTTCTTTTAGAAAAGTAGTAGATAATCAGCAGGAATGTCAGCCCGGCAAGACCGTAAATCATCAATGTGCCAAGGCTGTTCACAGAACCAACAATATCTTCAGGCAGATTAACAATACTTAGTGCTGACAGATAGTTCTGCATGAATATCATGACTGCCTTTATGCCTGCGGCAAGGATTATCAGCGATATAATCCAGTTGCGGACATCTTTGGATGATGACATAAGAAAAATGATTGACGGGTAAATTTAAAAAGCTCTATAAAAATTAATCCTCCAATATGCTTTTTTCGTACTTTTTTGACAGGATTAGCCTTATCCTTTTTGCAAGCTCCCTGCCGATGCCATCTGCTTGCTGCAATTCGGCTTCGCTTGCCAAAAAAACCTTCTCGGGCGAGCCAAAATGCTTTAGAAGGCTTTTTGCCTTTTCGGTGCTTATGCCCGGCAAGCCCGATATCAGGAATAACTGCTCCTGATTATCCGACCGAAAGCTCCTTTTGCCCCGAATAGCCACGCTTTTCTTGCTGTCTAATTGCTCGCGCTTTGCTATGGAAAAAAGCATCTGGGCTGTCTCTAGCTGCGAAGCTGTCCATATAACCGGCATTGCATAGTCTATTGCTATGGAAGCCAGCGCACCCCTAATGGCATTTGGATGTATTTTCCTGATGCCAAAAAGCGTATCGCCTTCTATGATTAGAAGAGGGGAAACAAAGTTTTTCTTTAATTCAGCCAGCTGCTTGAATAATCTGCCGTCTGTCAAGCTGTTTAAAAAATCGTCTGTCGTTTTTCTTTCTGCCGCAACGCTTTCGCTTAAGAGATAATCCGCCACTTCCAGCTGTTTTTCCTCTACTTTGCAGAGTTTTTTCAGCAATTCTTTTATCCTTGTATTGTCCCTGTGGTCGGCGTAGATTATGACTTCATTTTCTTGCATGGAAATTACCCAAAATCCCTCAGGCTCTTTTTCTTTTTCAAAAATGCATCAGCTTTTTTCAATAGTTCCTTGGCATTTTTGAATGTTACCAAATCACGAGCTTTTTCAAAAGACAGCCAACGAAAGTCTTTGTGCTCGTGGGAGAGCACAATTTCTTCTGTTTTTGTTTCGGCAAGATAGAAAACAACTTCCTTGCTGATTAATTTTCCGTCTGCTTTGAAAAAATACTTTATCTTTTCCTTGAAGCCGTCAATTATTTTCAAATCCATGAGCCCTGCCTCTTCCTTTGCTTCCCTAAGCAATGTTTCTTCCTCACTCTCGCCTTTCTCCACATGCCCTTTAACATAATCCCAGT
>DATDUE010000050.1:0-2582 GCA_035290505.1 archaeon
CGACGAATGTGTAAGCTGTCGTACTGCCCAATAAAAAGAACAGGATAACAGCAATCACAACAGTGAAAGCAGCAACGGTCTTGTACTGCCTGTTGAGATAGGCTTTAGCGCCCTGACGAATGGCAGAAGCTATCTCCTTCATCTTGTCGCTGCCCTCATCCTGCTTCAGAACAAGCCAGGCAATGAACGCGGCAAAGCCCAAGGCAATCAAGCCGATAATGCCTGTCAGGAAGATGAAAAGGACCATTAGGCAGCCTCCTTAACGATTAATTCTTCAAGACGCTGAGGATTTTTATACCATTCAGGATAATTCCACCCTATTTTTTTACCTATCTTTAAATTATGAAAATTATGCTTAATTTCGCCTGTAAAAGAATTATTTTCATCCAAACATGTATAAACAGCGCATATTTTATCAAGATTTTCTGATATGCTTAAAAATGGTATAGCATATTTTTTTTCACTTTCAAATACCAGTAATTCTCGCGGAGTGTGGTTTGGGCACGGACCTTCATATTTCCATTTTTTTTCCCCCTCGTCTTTGAAAATGATGCCGGGCAATATTCCATAGATATATTTGCCCGCAGAATAAGCCGCAAAAAAATCTTTATAATCCCTTTTTCGCTTTCTTTTTTCCTTCAATTTTGAAAAATATCCCATCAGTAAATCAATCCCCTGCTTACATTCAATATTTCTTCCTGTCTGGCTTTTATGTTTTGAATATGCCGTTTCCACATGGTTGGCGTGAAATAACCGATTTTTTTGCCAATTGGCGCGGCGCTATAGGTGCTGCCAAGATTTATCGGGACATTGTTTTCGTCAAGCGGATAATAATTGCCGCCGCCAGAATAAAACCATCTTTTGCTGTCTTTTTCAAAGATAGAGCCGGGCGCGAACCCGCATTCTTTTTTTTCTTTTCTCAGCCATTCAAGCTTTTCTTTTCTTCTTTTCCTGCTGTCAAAATATTCTTTGAACCCCATTTATTTACCTCTTATTTTTGTTATTGTTATATTCTTTTAAAATTATGCAATCCTGCTTTCCGAGAGAACACATGCAAATGTCATTGGGATTTTCCTTATAAACAAGCTTTTTCTTTTCTGCCTCTATTTTGCAGACATATTCGCAGTTTCCGACTTCTATTCTCGCCATTTTTCCCAAAACACCCCAAAATTTAAAATGAACTTATTCGCCTTCGTTTTTTTAAAAGAGCTCCTTCCCCTGCCTTGCGGCAGGGAATAGGAAACTCAAGGTGAGATATAAGGCAAAACTTGCCTTATAAATATCATTCCTCGGCAAGCATCCTGCCCTGCCTGAGCCTTACTATTCTTATTCCATGTTTTTTTAAAGTTTTTATAAGCTTTCTGTCGTTCGTGGCCACAACAAGATATTTATGCTTTTTGGCTTCAGAAATAATTCCCAAATCCGCGCTCTTTAACCTGCTTTCAATGACTTTCACGCGATTCTTGGCAAGCAAAAATCCTATCCTTGCCGCTCCTGCGTCTTTCTTTTTGCCCTCGGCCAGCTTTTGCAGCTCTTTCATGCACAAGTCCAGTGTGAGCAACTCTTTGCCTTCCAGATACTCATAGATGTCGACCTTCTTTCCGGGAAGCATCATAAAGTTGGTGTCGAGGAGGATTTTCATGAAAATCATACCAATTTCAAAAATTCATCGGCAGTTAAAATTTTTATGCCCATGTATTCTTTTATAGTTGTCCAACAAAAGATTCAGGATATTATTTTGTTGCACGCCTATATGCTAACCAAGTTTTGATTTATTGATTGTTTACTTGGTTAGCTATAATACAAGCAAATCAGGATCGCCGGTAATAATAAAATCTGCTCTGCCATCAACCGCGCACTCTATTATTTTGTTGTCGCTTTTGTCGCGAACAACTTCTAGTTTTGTTTTGGGAATAATTATATGATATAATACGAGCATGATATTTGCCTGCTCTTCTATTTTGTCTTCAGGAAACTGAAATTTATTCCTTAACCTGCCTATCAATTCGCCCATTATTTCCGGGGATGTCACAAGCTGGTATTTTCCATTCAAGCCGTTAGCAATGACTTTATACGGCTTGCCGCCCCAGAAAATCGCAGAAATAATTATATTGGTGTCAGGAACTATTCTAGTCATTTTCAAGCACATCTTTTTCTTTTATGCCTTTTTTCTTCGCGAATTTCCTCCCAAACACCGCAAGCTTCTCGAAGTCTTTGGCTGTCGGCACTTCAATACGCTTGAAAATAATCGTATCGCCCTTGCCATATACAGCGAATTTTGTTCCCGACCCTATGCCCAATTCTTCTCGGATTCCCTGCGGTATTACAACCTGCCCTTTTTGGGAAGCTGTTGTTACCTGAACTTCTTTTTCTGCCATTCCAATCACCTAGTAAAATTATTTTACTTTCTTACTTAAATAGCTTTCGGTCTGATGAAATTTTCATCTGGTCAGCCTGTTGACGCTCAGACATATAGTTTTATTATAATCTAAACAAGTCGCATACTGCAAGCCTTATAAATTTTTGTCCTATTCTCATAGCATGAAAAATTTTTCCTACGAAATCGGCAAAGTTGAGCAGAC
>DATDUE010000051.1:0-3819 GCA_035290505.1 archaeon
TGAACCCATGCTCTTCCTGCTCAATTCCTGATGATTTTTGTATTCTTTTTCAAATGCAGCTTCGTCTACTTTCAATTTTTTCTCTTTTGCAAGCTCTTTTGTCACTTCTATGGGCAGTCCGAATGACTGGAAAAGCAAAAAAGCGTCCCTGCCTGTTACTGCACCAGCAACAGGAATAATTTTTTTGAAATGTGCAAGCCCCTTTTCTATGATTTCATTGAATCTTTTTTCTTCCTTCTCGAGCTCTTCTAAAATAAAACCCCTGTTTTTTTTCAGTTCGCTGTATAAATCTCCATAATTTTTTATCACAATCTCTGCTATTTCTGCCGTGAAATTTTCTTTTATGCCCAGCAGCCGGCCGTGCCGCACAGCCCGTCTTATCAATCGGCGCAAAATATAGCCATGCTCGATATTTGATGGAACTATTTTTTCGGCGAGAATAAATGTCGCTGCACGAACGTGGTCTGCTATTATCCTTTCTGATTTGTCGCTTCGCTCCGCTGAAATATCCCTTATCTTTTTTATTATTGGCAAAAATAATTCCGTGTCATAAACGTTGTTTTTTCCATTTATCACGGCAACTGTTCTTTCAAGCCCCATGCCTGTGTCAACATTCTGCTGCTTTAGTTTCTCAAAAGAACCGTCTTCTTTCTTGTTGTATTCCATGAACACATCGTTCCATATTTCTGAATATTTGCCGCATGAACAGGATGGATTGCAGTTCTTTGAGCATTTTTCTTTTCCTGTGTCAAAAAACATTTCGCTGCAAGGCCCGCACGGCCCTGTCTTTCCTGCAGGGCCCCACCAGTTGTCTTTTTTAGGGAAATATAATATGCGCTCTTTTGGTATTCCTAAGGATGACCATACTTTTGCGGAAAATTCATCGCGTGGCGCATCAGCATCGCCAGCAAAAACAGAAACAGATATTTTTTCTATAGGTATCTTAAGCCATTTTATCAGGAATTCGAAACTCCACTCAATCGCTTCTTTTTTGAAGTAGTCGCCCAATGACCAGTTGCCAAGCATCTCGAAAAATGTCAGATGAAATGAATCGCCGACTTCATCGATGTCGTCTGTGCGCAGGCATTTTTGGCAATCAGCAAGCCTTTTTCCCAGTGGATGATTCTGGCCCATTAAAAACGGAACTAATGGATGCATGCCTGCTGTTGTGAAGAGCACCGTGGGATCGTTTTCCGGAATAAGAGAAGCCGATCCTATTATAGCATGTTTCTTGCTTTCAAAAAATTCCAGATATTTTTTTCTTAATTCGTCTGCTTTCATGGTTTTATTCTTAATTTAGAAAAAATAAATACCCATCAAAGCCATTGTATTGATATGAAAAGGTTCACAACACTGAATCCTGACATATCGTTTGCAATAGCAGCCCTTGCTCTTCTGGGTATAATTATACTGAGCTTTTCTGATTCATTGACTATATCGGTTTTTGTTCTTGGTGTTGCCGTTACATACCCCATAACAAAAAAATCCTGGGAAGATATCGACAAAAACTGGGCAAAAATATACAAAAAATTCTACATGGCAAGAACTTTTGAAAAAAGATATCAAGAAGTGAAAAAAAGCTGGAAGGTCATGTGGTGGGTTGTGCCTTACTGTTTGTTTGTCTATTCTGTTTTGAGTGTTGCGATAATTCTTTACACAGGAAGCGTGTACCTGCTTTACTCGCTTGTCTTAGGCTCAATATTCGTGAATTTTTACATTTCTTACCAGAAATCGCCGAAATATTACAGGCGGGTTAAGTGAATTATTTTTTTCTTAGTGACATGTAGACTATATACTCTATGGAGTAATTTTTAAAACTTTAATCTAGATTGAGTTTTATGGTAAAGCACAAAAAGCAGCATTATGTTCCGAAATTCTATTTTCGGTTATTTTCAGAAGATGGACATAACATTCATATATTTAACCTAAGGAAAGCCAAAATTTTTGTAGGACCTTTCAAAAATTGTGCCACAGAAGATTATTTCTATAACAAAAATACAAAACTTGAAGAAAACTATAGTAGTTTAGAAACTAAATTCTCTGAATCCATAAGGAAATTACTGAAAAACGGATTATCTAGTTTGACTGAAAAGGACTATTTCTTTCTGCTTATGTTCATTCTTTTTCAGCATTCTAGAACCAAAAGAGAGAAAGTGTTAGCAAATGAACTTACCAAGCAGTTTACTGATAGTGTAATGAAACCAACGTTCCTAGCAAGCAACATATTCAAGGAATCTGGGCTATCTAAAAGTGCTGTTGATGAGCTAAAAATAACATATCCTGCTGACCACCTATTTGTAATTCTAAATAGCCTATTAGGAGTGCCTCTTATTCACGACCTAATTCCCCTTATCCTTCAGAACAAAACAAAAAAGGATTTTATATTTAGCGACGCTCCTGTTGTTTTCTATAACATGTTATTGAAATCTGAGAAGGAATATGGGACCATAGGATTGCAGAATATAGGACTCCAGCTATTTTGTCCATTAAACAAAGACATTATGTTGATGCTTTATGATAGTAGCGTATATGAAATAGCAACAGAAAATATCCTAAAAATTACAGAAGATGGTGATATAGATGCTATAAACTCTCTGCAGTTTTTTAATTGCGAAGATAACATATTTTTTGCAAATGTTAAAAAGAAAGCTGACATATTAGAACTTCACACAAAATTAACGCCTTTAAGCAAAAGCAAACAATCATTTATAATAGAAAAAGAACGGATACCTGATGGAAAGTTAGCTAAAAGACTACACATTTATATACAACAATTTGATTACGATATGAAGCTTTCCTTTGTAAAAATTAAAAAAGCCTCTTTCGATAGAACTGTCCGAGATCCGAAACTCATAAAGCAACATGAAGCTTTTATTCAGACTTTTATTAAGAAAGCCGAAGGCAAAAATAGCTTACAAAATCGGTAGACTAATTGATATTTTGAATATAAAAAGCTATATCGTGCCATTGATATTTGTTGTATTGCCCTGCAATAATTTGCTCAGCCCGCACTCGGGTGGAGTAACGTAAAGCAGTTCGCATAAAGCAGAGAATACTTCTGCCTCTGTCGCGTTGATTTCTTTTTCTCCGTTCTGGCCTTTTATTGTTATATATGTCGAGTTTGCCTGAAGCTTTTGAACAACCATCTGCGGCTGGCTGCCATCTGCATACTGCTCAGGCAGAGAATCTATGTAAGCAACAAGCATAGGGTCTGCTTCTGAATAATAAAATTTCATCCATGTGAAGCCGCTCTGCAAATATCTTTCTTCCACAAGCGGATTTACTTCGCCTTCAATGACAAAGCTTTCAAGCGGCTTTATTTCCTCCTGCGGCGGCGTGAAAAAGCTTGTTGTGACAAAGGCTATGGAAGACAGACCAAAAGTTATAATTACAAAGAAAACGAATAATTTATTTTTCGTAGATTTTCTCATTTGAATAACTTCCTATTTCTTATTTTTAAATGTATAGCCCCGGCAGGAAATTCGCCAATCGTAATATGGTGAAACCCTCTGTTCTTTGGGGTTCACCAAGACCTTTCTGAACAGATGGAAGCACCGAAGGTGCTTCATACGACTTTGAAAGGGATTGGTTTCGAACCTACGCCAACTGGTCCAGAGCCAGTCATCCTTGACCAATGTTCACCATCCCATTCTTCTTGGTAATATCCTATGAACACCTGTTCTTTGGGGTTCACCAAGACCTTTCTTACAAGAAAGGGATTGGTACTAGACGACGGGGCTATGAATTTTATATGAATTTCTGTAAGAACATATATAAAAACAGGTTTATTATCCATAAACTTCATCAGAAATTTGCTTT
>DATDUE010000052.1:0-3191 GCA_035290505.1 archaeon
AAATGGCATAACAATTCAGGCATGGGTTTATCCGACAGCGATTGCCGCAGATATGGCAATAGTTTCAAAAATCAAATACGACTGGGCAGAGAGCATGGGTTATGAGCTTCGCCTGATAAATGGAAAGCCCGCATTCACACTTGCTTATTACGGGGAAAACTGGGGCAAGACTTTGCAGTCATTAAGTTCAATACCGCTAAACCAATGGACGCATGTTGCCGCAACCTATGACGGCTATTATATGAAAATATATGTCAATGGCGCGCAATATGTCTCTGCTGTGAGGGCAAACAGGATAATCGGCAGCAATACGCATCCTTTGACTATAGGCAAAAGAACCGAAAGCACAATTACCGCTTACTTTAATGGGAAAATAGACGAAGTCAAGTTATACAATCATGCAAGGACTGCGGCGCAGATCAAGGCAGATGCTATTGCTAATTCATATACGAGTAGCTGCTGAAAAAAATAATTTTTTTATTTTCGAATTCTTCTGAAAACTATTGCAGCAAAGGAAATTTAAAAAACATCAAAATAATGACAGAAAATTTCATCAGCAAATTACGTTATGATTCTATTTATGATAATTTTCCCACAATCTGACAAATTTCTCGAAGTTTTGCAGTATTTTTATGCCGTCTGCGCCTAATTCGGGATTGAAATTAACGCCGAAAACAGGCTTTTTGATGTCCTGCATCACCTCAAATTCGTATTTTGCTGAAGATGCGATAGGCGAGAAATTTTCAGGAACATCTTCCAGAATATACTGGCAATTCCTCATAACAGAAAAGAATTTTTTTAAATCCAGCAATAATGGGCACGGGGTTTTTATTGTTAATCTGTCCTGTTTTGGCTGCCTGGTTGCTTTTATCTTTGCGCCATAAGCCGCGCCGATGTAAGCGCAGCCAATGCCTATGCCCATTACAGGGCTTTTGCTGCTTTGTATCAGCTTAACAATGTTTTTCTGTGCTACTGCATTTAAAGCACCATCAGAAATAATATAGGCCCTTGAGGTTGTTTTTATTTCATTGGGCTTTACAATCTCTTTCTTTGACTTTATAATAGAAGCAATTTGTTCAGCCCCGGAGCCGTTGTCAATTATTGCTATCATTTTAAAAACCTCGGTTTTTAAAAGAAATGCATTTGTAGAGCAAATAACATTTCATTTTAATCAATGTTATTTGTCCCTGAAAACTTTTTAAGCTGTCGGTTTTCATATTGTCGTCACAATCGGCGGGTCTTTTACTATTATTGTGTGCTCTGCCTGAGAAATCATGCCGCCTTTCACTTCTTTCAGCACCGGATAATCATAGATGATTTCCTGCAGCCTTAACTCACGAAGCGCAAGCCTTGTTTTGAATAAATTATTGCCAATTATTGGCATCAGCCATCGCTCTGCAAGAGGAAGTCCATATCTCTGCTCGGCGAAAGAGATAATTTTTCTCGCTTCCTGATTTCTTGTCGGCTTTATCTGCACAAGGCGGTAGATAAAAATATTTTCAGTGTCTTTTATCATGCCCGCGCCGTTTGTGGCAAACGGCTCTATTGCTATCACTTGGTCTTCTTTTAGACGATAACTCGATTTGAATGAAATATTGGGCACCTGCGGCTCGGCATGCAGGTCATACAAGTCAAGCCCATGCCCAGTCAGGTTGCTTATAGGCTTGAAGCCGAAAGACTTTATTGTTTCCTCTATTTTAGCGGACACATCTGAAAGCAATGCATCTGGCACGCAAAGCTTTATTGCTTCATCAAGCGCCGCCCTGCTTGCTTCTATAAGTTTGTCATTTTTTTTGTCAAAAGAAACAGAATAGGCTGTGTCGCCTATGTAGCCATCAACGCAAATGCCAATGTCTATTTTTGTTATGTCAGATTCTTTTATTGTTGTCTCATCAACTTTTTGCGGCGTATAATGAGCGGCGATGTCATTTATTGATATGTTAATAGGGAATGCAGGTATTGCATCTTTGTCATAAATCATTTTCTCGATTGCTTCAGCTATGTCCAGTATCTTTACGCCTGGCTTAACCAATTCCTTGCTTGCTTCCCTGATTTCTGCGGCTATTTTGCCTGCTTTCAGGTATTTTTCGAAACCTTCTTGCATAGAAATAGAATTTTTTTGCATGTATTAAAAGATTAATGACATCAAAAAATCATGATATATGAATTTATGCCAAAAGAAAAACAAATATCAATACACAATAAATTAAAGAAGCTTGATGGATGTTTTGTCAGGGTAACAATATATAATGAAAGGTCGCTGAAGGCATATGAAGGCAGGATAGAGCAGGACGGCAAGGGCTTTCATTTCTATACAGATGACGGGTTTATGAAAGGCGAAGCGGATATTTTCAGCGCCATAGAAAGCGGCAAATACAGGAAGATAACATTAGAGGAAATGAAAATTACTGAATAATTTTTTTGTAAGTTCTGTCGATTGTTATACCTTTCATCTCAAGAAACTTTCTGTCAAGAAAACTGCTTTCTTCCAAGAACTTCTCAAATTCATAAAAAATAATCCTGTTGTTGTCATATTCAGACCTTGCGTTCATCAGCAGCAGAGTGTAATCAGGAAAATTTTTTGAGAGATATAAGAATAATTCACTGCTGCTTTTCGGAGCCAGCTGAGAGGATTTTGCGTAAGCCATTGATCCCAAGCCGATAAAATAATCAGGGCTCATATGCTTTCTTATTTTTTCAGGAAATATCCCAAGCCCAAAAAGCAGCGTGTCGCCTACGAGCTTCATTTTATAGAAAGAATTCGTATTTTTAAGATACTCTATTGCGAATGGCTCTTCTATTCTTTTATTAATCTTAGCAAATTCAGACAGCATTTTTGTTAGATAAAACTCTGCCGCAGGATTCCTTTCCATGTCGATTTTCTTGGCGGATTTCTCAACAGCATCCTTGAAGAACTCGACAATATTTTCTTTGACTATCATAAAATATATATTTGCTCATGAAATTATTTATACCTAAGCGAATTTTTTCAATGAGTTTGTGAAATCCTCTTCTTTGTAGCCCAAGGCAGACAGAACGCGCAGCGCAACAGGGATTATCTGGTTGTTGAGGTAGTAATCAATGTCATAATCATTTATTTTTACAGTATCTATGGGCTCTGCCCTGTCAGATATCTTCTTGCTTTTGCCTTTGACAATAACATAGCTGAGAATCATACCTTCGTGCACGGC
>DATDUE010000053.1:0-5803 GCA_035290505.1 archaeon
CATCACAAAAGCAGATGACCCAGGCGTTCCAATAACAAAAATTAAAAGATATATAGAGCCGCGATAAATTATTTCTATGCAATGCCCATATTGCCATAACCAAAATGTCGTCAGAAGAGGATTAAGAAAAAACCTTAAAAAAAGCAAGCAGCTTTTTTTGTGCAATTCGTGCAAGAGAAAATTCACGCCTGATTTTCCCAGGATGCGGTTCAGCAAGAGGGTTGTTGGAAAGGCTATGAAGCTCCGAAGGAGCGGGCTTTCATCGCCGAAAATAAAAACTATGCTGCAGCAGCAGGGCGTGAAAGTCTCGTGCCGAACGATACTGAAGTGGGAAAAGAAATTCGTGAAATGATAATTATCGGTTAATTGAGTTTTCATTCTATCCGATACATATCGGATAATGTAAATTTAGTTCTATCCGATAATATTAAATACTTGAATCGCCAATAAAATAGAATGATTGACAAAAAATTATTTGAGAAAATCATGAAAAAGAAGAAAGAACTAGACAAGCTAAGGCCATTCCCCAAGGCCGCTCTGGAAGAGCTGAAAAAGCAATTAGAAATAGAATTGATTTATAACAGCAATGCTATTGAAGGCAATTCGCTGACGCTGCAGGAGACACGACTTGTACTGGAGCATGGCATAACCATAAAAGGAAAGAGCCTGAGGGAACATTTTGAGGCAACAAACCATAAAGAAGCCATTTTATTTGTTGAATATTCGCTCAAACACGAAATAAGCGAAGATGATATTAAAAAATTGAATGAGCTTGTTCTTGATAAAATTTATGATGAAGAAAAGGGGCGATACAGGACAACAAATGTCAGGATTTTAGGCGCGGTAAAGTCGCCGCCGCAGGCTGAAAAAGTGCCGAATTTAATGAAGAATTTTATTGCTTATATCATTGGCAACATGGATAACCTGAATATAATAGAAATGGCAGCTGCAATGCATTACAAATTTGTTGAAATACACCCGTTTGCTGACGGCAATGGCAGGACAGCGAGATTGATTATGAATTTATTCCTTATGAAGCACGGATATCCGATAACAATTGTGCTAAGAAACGACAGGAAGAAGTATTATCAGACATTAAAAGAAGCCGACAAAGGGGATATAAAGCCGTTCATGGACTTCATTGGCTATTGCATTAACAGAAGCCTGGATATCTATCTTTCAGCGTTCAAGAAAGGGCTGGAATATATTCCGCTTTCAAACGCGGCAAAAGGGACCCCATATACGCAGGAATATCTCAGTTTATTGGCAAGAAAAGGCAGGCTTGATGCGGTAAAAATCAGCAGAAACTGGATGACAACCAAAAAAGCGGTGAATGAATACATCAAGAATTCCAAAAAATCAGGAAATAAGAAAGAAAATAAAGGAAAGGAGATATTGTTGAAACCAGTTCTGCCGATAACGCAAGCAAAAGGCATGCTGAATGGCATGGAAAAAAAGCCGACAAGAGTTGTCATTAAAGAAGTCAAAAAAGGTTGGAAATAATGTACCTTGTGGATACGTTATGAAAAACGTCGAATTCATAAAATAATTCTATATCCCGTTAAGTTTAAACATATTGCAAAAAGAAAAGGCGCGGTGCGTAGCAAGATGTAAAAATCAATGCGCCTTTTCCTTTAATGTTTAGTTGTTAAACTGACATCTGGGGTATTGGTTTAATTGACGAAAATTATCAAAGAAAAAAATATCACCTCCATCCATTATTTTTTTACCTGCAGTCAGGGCAGAAGCCATTTTCAAGCTCGTCCCTGCAGTCAGGACAGTAAGCACTGCCGCACTCGTTATGCTTTCTGCACTTTTTCAGCCTTGATTCTATAAATCTATCGCTGCAGCCACTGCAATCATCAAGTTCCTCGCCCGAGCATTCATGACAGAGTCCTTTTGAATTTAGCAGGGATGCTGCGCACCCATCACAAAGCTCCAGATCGCTCCTGCATCCGGGATTTTTGCATTTCTTTTCATCTCCCCTGTCAAATTCATTGCTGCATTCGCTGCATTCTATAACTAGGCATTCATCACAATACCATGCCTGATTCAGTTGTTGTGGCTTGCATTCATCGCAGAAAGCAGTTTCACACTCATCGTAATTGCTGCATTTTGTCAGTACGGAGTTCGTGAAGGTCTCATTGCATCCATTACAATTATTTTCCTCTTCACCCGAGCAGTCAGGGCACATGCCTTCTGCGTTCAGGAACCTCGGTCCGCACTCATCGCAAAAATGCTCCTTTTCCCTGCAGTTCGGATTCTTGCATTTATGTTCTTCTCTCCTGTCGATGTTGTCGCCGCATCTGTCGCACTCAATTGTTGAGCAGTCGTCACAATAGCCGTGCTCGCTGATATTATTATCTTTACAACCCTCGCAGTAAGCATTCTCGCATTGCTCATAGTCCTTGCATTTATGGGCTTTCGTGAGCACAACTGGCTCGCCGCAGTCCGAGCAATCGACTGTCCTGTCATCAGTGCAGTCGATGCACTTGCCATCGCTGCCTATATGCTCGCAGCCAGCGACAGGCTTCTGCTCAGAAATTTCATCTATGGCTGGCTTTTCCTCTTCCTTTTCATCTGGAAGGTACGCCCCTTCTGCGCACAACTCAAACCTATGGCCGCAGTGAGGGCATTCTTCAATCTGCTGCTGGGCTTCAATGGCATGCGCCATTATGCCAGGCTCTTTTTTCTTTTCCTGCTTCTTTTCCTTTGCATCCGGAATCTTGTTCCCGCCAAGGATTGCCAAAGCCATGGTAGGCACAGAAATGCTGCTGCTCATGAGGCTGTAATAAAGGTCAGTGTCGTTCTTTAATCTGGATAAAAGCTGGGCAGATTTTTTTATGCTTTCTGCGATGTCTTCCGCGCTTCCATCCATCTGGGAAAGGAACAGCGATATGACAAATTCCTCGGGAGAGAATGGAGAACCAGGCAGCTTCAGTTCATACCACATTTTTTTCAGCTCTTCCCATCTCACATGATTTTGTCTGATTATTTCAGCAATTTGTTCATATGTAAGACTCATGCAAATTTCACCTCCTGTTTATATTTTTAATTTTTTGAGCTGCTCGATCGTTGCTTTCAGTTCCTTGTCGAGTTTTTTCTTGTCGCTGAGCTGCGAGGCAATAATCACCAGCGTATCAGGCTCAGCGTTTCTCAGAAGCGGCGCTACTGCATGGGCAATGCCTGTAACAATGAAATTCTTCAACAGAGCCAGGACTGTTATGAGAACGCCGCCGCCTGTAAGTAGCCTGAAGCCAAGCTTTTCTTCTCTTTCAGAGCCGTCAGCCTGTAAAACTTTATACACGCGTTTTCTTCCAAACAGAATTCCGACCTTGCTGGGCGGAACCCTTTTGTAGCGCCCCGCGGCATATCTCAGGGCGCCCATAAAAGCAAAGGCAAACAATAGGGCTGCAATTATCCAGCCTATATTCGACATGAGTGTCTTCATTTTTTTTCCTTTCATAAAAATTGTCATTTAATTAAAAAAAACAAACAAAAGAAAAAATCATCACCTCCTTTCTTGGTAAATATTCAAACACGCTCGACGATGTAAATATTGCCACTGGAACTGGCAATGCGGACAGATTCGCCCTGTTTTATTTCTTCGCCATTTTTAGACCTGACAACAATATCATGGGCGGTACCACTAGCCATGCATTCCATTTTCCCTATACTGCCTTTGTCTATCGGTATTGTTACTGTACCGACTGTTCCGATGAGGCTCGCTGTTGTAATGGTGGAATTTGATTGTTGCGAGTAAAGAAGCTTCATGAAACTAAATGCAATTCCCCAGAGCATCATTCCTCCAAGCAGGGCTAAGAATACAGCAAAGGGTATCATGATTTTGTAATAACTTGCAACTGCTCCGCATGCCCCGAATCCCATGAGAAACCATGAAACTGCAAAGAAGCTGAAAAAGCTCGGTCCAGTGTCGCTATCGGGAGCATCATGAGAAATTTCATGCCCTATGTCATGGCCTACATCGTGGTCGCCGACCATCGCAGAAATAAAAAATATCACGAATCCTACCATCCCTATGAAAATGAATATTCCCATTTCATTCACCTCCTTTCAGTTGGTTAAAATTTGATTGTTCAGAAAAAAACCATCAGACGCTAATTTTTCAAGTAATTAAACGCATTTTTCATTGTAATCAGCCGGGATGCCATTCGCGTAAGGCAGAAAAATCCATAGGACAGCATATAACAAAGGGCCTGGCAATACAGTAAAAGCACCGACAACGAATCCAATTCTCCATAGGACAACAGGCGTTTCTGTGTAATAAGCAAGCCCTGAGCATACTCCGCCTATTTTTCCTGCGTCAGGAAGCCTGTGTAATCCTTTGTGCGTTAATGGCACTTCACCGCCTTTCAAAAAGCCGAGAAGAGCAAAGGGAATTGCTATGGAAAGAATAATCATAACCAAAAGTATTGTGATTATTATCCCAAGCAGCGTAAATCCATCTTCATCATAAATATGTTTCCTGAATTTTGTAATCATTATTTTTCACCTCCTTTGAAATTGTTAAAGGAAATGCGAGGTCATTGGCAAGCAACAACCTCGCCTGCCAAAAGAATTCAGACTAAACCTTTTTTTCTTTCTGTTTTGTCTCTCTGCTTGTATCTGCTTTTTCCTCTTCTTTCTTCGGAATTATACCCCAGCATAAAACATAGATGATAACCATGAGAACAGGAATTATCCAGGCTGTGAAAATCGCAGTCAGAACAAAAACTATGGCAGTAATCACCCTCAATGCGGTGGCATCAATGCCTGTCAGCTCTTCTACACCACCAAAAATTCCTCCTAACATCTTGTTTTTTCTTGACCTGAAAAGTTTTTTCATTACCTTTCACCTCCATTCAATTGGTTAAAGTTCAATTGTTTAGAAAAAAGGGGAGGCTTCCAGCTTGTTAGGCAGGATTTTATAATGTTTGCTTTGTAAGCGCACATTATTGCCTCTCCCATAAAAGCTGCAGAAGAATTTCAGACAGGTTTCACGCTATATTTTGAAACAAGCGTGCATTCAGGCTGTATGTTATTTTCATAACAAACTCCGAATTCACAATTTAGAACAGAGAAGCACTTATCTTCTTTATTGAGAAGACAACCGCTCCCGTTCAAACATTTAACATAAAAGTCCAATGCATTTTTTTCCAGTTCGTGACTAAAGCCAGGAACAATAGTAGGAAGAACATGCTTGAGTGATTCGATATGAGGCACAGGAAAATGGAACTTCATTAACTCCTTTCCTTCCTTTGAAATTACTGGTTTTCCGTGAATAATTTCAAATTGCAAGGAAAAAATATTTAAACCGTTTACGTCTTCAAAGATTATTTTTGTATGTTCTATACTGTTTTCTATTTCCTTGAAGAACTTTGTTGCAAGTTTATGACCCAGTAAACTATTAACCATGAATCCAGAAAATACCTTTCCATTCCCTATTTTTTGGGCTTTTTCCAAAATTTCTCTACCTTTTTCATCAAAGTTATTGTTCTTAAAAAACACTCGTAAATTTTTTATAGAAACTGCCATTATTTAAATCCTTTTAAAAAAATTGTTAATAAAAAGAGGGAGAGGCTTTACGCTTGTAATGCCTCTCCTGGAAAATAATTACAAAAGGCTTTCAGCCAAAGCATTCCTGACATCGAAAGGCTTTGCGTTTTCCCGCAGGCACAGGCGAAGAACTTTTTTTCTCGTTTTTTCAGAAATAAATGAGAATGCAAAGCTGCCACCAGAAACTTGGTTTATTATCAGGGAACCTAACATTTTTTTGTTATCCGTGCCGTTATGAAAGCAATCT
>DATDUE010000054.1:0-8671 GCA_035290505.1 archaeon
TTTTAGTCAGCGATCTGATAGCGATAACGAAAAGAATATGCAATGCCGAGAATTTTCTTTACGAAGAGCCAGCGCTGAGCCACATAGCAAGGATAAGCAGCGGCAATGCGCAGGCAGCGATAACGGCTCTTGATATTCTAAAGCCAAAAATAACAAATGAAGCGGCAAAAAATCTTCATAGTATGGACTATTATAATATGATTTTTGAAACACTCAGGGTTGTATTCAGGTCAACAAGCATAGAAAATATAAAAATTGCGCTGGCAAACAGCGAGAGAACTGAAGAAGAGATTCTGCCATGGATAGAGGAAAACATATGCAATGAATTTGACAGAATTGAGGATATTGCTGTTGCATTTGAACAGCTCGCAAAAGGCAGTATTTTCGGCCTGCCGCCCAGCAGAAAAAATTTTGTGAAATATAATTACCCGAAAAGCAGGAAGCAGGGCAACAACAATGACATTGATGATATTGCAAAAAAGATGCATATGTCTAAAAGGAAAGCAATGATGTATATGAAAAAAATAATTGATGATTAACACTCATTCTATGCCAAGCTTGGTCATGTTAACGCTGTCTGTGGGCTCTATGTTCTCGTAAAATACCGCTTTCTCAGTTGCCAGCAAAATGCCGAAATTCGATTCCTTTGTTTCACAATTGAACCTTCCTGTATGGTTTATGTACACAAAAACACCCTGTTTTTCAAGACTTTCTTTTATAATGTTCTCGAATTCCTCTATTTTTTCTGTGCTGCATTCCGGAGATTCCACCGTTTTTTTCAGCCCTTCCCTTATGTTCCAGAAATAGAAATCTGTATCAATAGCAGCCTGTTCTGTGTCTATTTTTGAATAAGTTTTCAGCAAGCCGGAGATTGAAAGGAATATGCCTGACAGGACAACAGCGGATATTATGAACCACTGGCCTTTTTTATACCCTGACGAGTTGCGCATGCATCACACCACCTATTTCAATAATATTTTCTTTTTCTATTAGCATGTTTTTTAACATAAGCTCTATTATGCTGTTGCCTACGGCATTTACTATTGTCGCTGAATTTATAATTTTCAGTATTTCTTTTTCGCCACATTCTTTTTCATAATAGAAATTTTCCGAAACATGTATGTTCAAATCATTGCTTTCAAATGACTTGCCTATTATATTTTTATCCGCAACAGCAAGCAGCGACTCGTTTCCGATTTTCTGAAGCTTGTATGCAAACATTGTATCACTAAATATTTCTTACCGATTTTTTTGCGCCGCACGCTTCGCATTTTATGGAAAAAAGTCTGCCGGATTTCTGCATCATTGTATCTGGCTTGCCGCACTCATGGCAGAGCACAAATTCTTTCACATAGTCATTTATGCGCTGGGAAATCATGGAAAAAGAGACCTTTCCCTGCAGAACAATCTCGCTGCTCCTGACAGAGCCCGGCACAGCAAGCTCCTTAAAAAGAAATTTTGCGATATGGCTGGCATCGCGCCTCACTGCTTTTGCTATCTCGGAAAAATTTTTTACTATTGTCTGCCTTCCTAATGGCTGCACAACGGGTTCTGGTATCTCCAATCTTGTTTCTTCTTTTTCCATATGCGGCAGGCTTTCCTTCGCCCGCTTTAAAAGCTCTTCGTAGTTCATAACAATTATTCCTCTTTATAAGCATAATCAGCTTGCGGGATATAAACACAATCCACCGCATAAATGCAGTGGTATTTCCGTGAAATACCACTTATATGATTTGTGGATTTGTTTATACAGGCATACCACGATTATTATCACTGTTTTAAAACAGTGGTATGCCATGTATCAACAGCTTTGCCGTTGATATCCCAATTAAGGAATTAGCATCAAAGGATGCTAATTCCTTTCAAGATGATTATGCTTTATTCCTCTTTTGCAAAACTCATCAAGTCTTTTTTGCCCTCTATCATGTATTTGTCCTTTATACTTTTTATAGTGCCAGTGACACCAAGTATTCTGACTACTGATTTTGTCTCGCCTATAATCTGTATCAGAGACAGGAATGCCCGCACATTTTCCACGTAGTCATGGGCGCATTTTATAACGCCTTTTTGTTCCTGATAAAGGTTTTGTATAAGCCATACCTTTGCTTCGGCTGTGCCAAATTCGCCCAAGAATTCAAGCATTAAGTTCCACATAGAATTGACAAAGTCTCCGTATTCTATAGGCTTTTCAGAAATGATTTCAAAGACTATATATCTTTTTTTGTCGCGCAGCGTCGGTGGCAGCATTTTCGGCTCAGCCATTTTTTTCATCTCCTATTATTTCAATCCCTTCCCAGGCTCTGCCGGAAAGTTTTTTCCTGTTGCTTTCTATGATTTCCTTTGGTATGTCAGAAACAGATAAAATGGAATGCCCGAGCTCAAGTCCAAGCAAATGTGCTATTGCCGCCAGCTCCCTGCCAGAACGCAAACCCCATTTTGATACGGCAGCTGATGTGGTAACCATTTCTGTGTCGTATTTCTCGCACAGTTTTATGTTCTTCTTTATCGCGCCCAGAACATAGACGCGGTGGCGCTTGTATGACTCAAGAATCTCGCGAAAATTGATTTCTATTGCCACATTGTTTTCGTTGGCTGCTTTTACGCATATATGGTCGATGCCGTTGTCCTTTCTTCCTAATTCAGGATGGCACAAAATGTCTATCAGCGGATTCTCGCACGCGGCACGATTGACATCATAGTCGCCGCCGTGCACGAGCAATAATTCACACTTTTTGCGCATTTTTTCCGCTATATCTCCCATTTCCTTCGGGCTTGATGCCTTTATCATCACAGCAGAAACAATATCAATGCCGTCTATTTTCGGTATTTCTGCCACAGTCGGATAATATTGCGCAATGGCTATGCCTGATAATCCCAAACGCTTTGCCATCTCAGCCATTTCCTCAATAGAATTCTCGCCTATTGAATATGCCGAGTGTACATGCAGGTCGTAGAACATGATAAAAATTTGAGGGGAATGTATTAAAAACTGATTTATTTATCCAGAATAGCAACTTGAATATTTGATGGTGCGGATGTAGGAATCAACGCCATCAGAACTTCTGCCTGTTATTATTATGTCATTATCAGCATTGACATCAATTCCTTCAGGAATGTCGTCATTACCGCTGTCATATGTTTTATTCCAGAGCATCAATCCATCTGAATCATATTTTACAGTAAGAAAATCACTATTCAGGCCATTGTAAATTCCTTTTATTAATAATATATTATTTCTGGAATCAACAGCGATGCTATAGGCGCTGCTCCTGTTCCATATTAAATTTCCGCTTGAGTCATATTTAATAGTAGCGCCATTTCCTGTTACAATAACATTATTGCCGGAGTCAACAGCTATTCTTCCGTCTCTGTCAGTCCCGCCGCTATCGTATGTCCTGTTCCACATGGCGTTTCCATTTTTGTCGTACTTGATGGTATAATAATCATAGGTGACGCCATTATTGGTGCTGCCTGTTGCTATTATGTTATTATCTGAATCAACACCAACACCTAGGGCAAAGTCAGTAGAACTTGAGTCATAGCTTCTTCTCCATATTTCCTGCCCGTTTTTGTTGTATTTTATTGTAAAGAATTCAGGCTCAATGCAGTTGCGGCCGACAATTATTATGTTGTTGTCAGAATCAATGCCTATATCCTGCCCGCCGCTGTAATCGCAGCCGCCGCCATTATATGTTGCATTCCATAAAAACACCCCCTCCGGATTATATTTAGCGGTATAGTAAAGACCGAATTTTCCGTAGCCAGTAGCTATGGCGTTATCTTCTGAATCAACAGCAAGCCCGCCGGCATAATATCCTATTGAACCATTGAATGTTTTATTCCATAATATGCTTCCATTTTTTCCATATTTCATAATAATTGGTGAATTTTGAGGGTAAGTAAATAAAATATAATTATTGCCCGAATCCACGGCAATATATCCAGAATCGTCGGCATCTATGGAGGATAATCTGTCCCATAATATTTTCGGAGAAAAGCCGTTTTTTTCGTCATCGCATGGATTGTATAGTTTACCGCTTATAATTTCTTCTTTTGACGTTCCCAGCGAAGATATTTTTAATATGCTGGGTGCCGTGTTTTCGCTCAGATTAAGCGTGAAAGTTCCAAGATGGCCGCTCGGCACAGAAGAAGGACCCTGCATTATATCGGCTTCTTTGCCATCCACATAAAACTTCATGTTTTTCAATTCAGTCGTTCCTGTGTTTCTTATTATTACTGTATTCTTGTCAATAAAGTCAACAGAAAATTTTTCACCCATTATATTTATTTGCTGTTCTATCTGTGCTGTGCCTGCCTGCGTAGCGGATTCCATTGTTCCTGAAAAAAACATATAGGCAAAGCCCACGAGGGCGATAGTAATCATCAGAAGCAATATTATTGCAATGATTGGCGTTATGCCTCGCATAAATTAATAGTGTTTTTTTGGTATAAATAAGGATTCGTCTTTATAATCCCCTGCTTTTCTTCCCCGCAGAAGTCAGCCCGCGAAAAGCCCGTCTTCGCTGAGAAACAATCCAGTTAATGCTCCTGTCTTTTTTGATTACTGAATGATTTTTATCCACCATTATGACCTCAAAAAAATGATATTTGCCGTCTTCACCCACTTTATACGAGTTCAATACTTCCAAGTTGGGAAATTTCCTCACGGCGCGCTTTTCTGCTATAGCCTGCTTGTTTTGCTTAGTAGTAAAAAACACTCCGAAACCTGTCGGCTTCCTGCCCCTTCTTAACGATTGTCTCCTTCGCCCGCCTTTTTTTATTCGCGTGCGCGCCAAAATAAATCCCTGCTTTGCCTTGTAGCCGAGAGTGTGAGCCCTCCTGAGATTGCTGGGATTTTCTATTTTTTTTACTGCATCCTGCTTTCTCCACAGAATCAATTTGCTTTTGTCCTGATTTTCTTTAAAGCTGTTATGCAAATGCTTATAAATGCCCATAAACTTCTGATATAAATAATAAAGTATTTAAGCATAAGGACTATACACTATGAAGGTGATGCAATGAATTCAGCAGCCAAGCTTATTATCGGGATTATAATACTCCTGATAGGGCTCTATTGGTACGCTGCCCCGCTTTTCGGACACACAGGACTGCAGAACATCATTGGTCATAGCACATTTGATTCATTCAAAGTTGTGTTTGCAGGGCTGTTCGGATTGCTTCTGATTTTCCTGGGAGCAATAGTCGCGTGGATTGAGTACGAAGACATAAAGTGGGAGCGAAAGGAAAAGAAAGAGAAACCAGCAGAAGACGAAGAAAAACCGGCAAAAAAGAAAAAATGATTTTTTATTCTATTCTTTTTATGTTTTATTTGTTTTAATTAATTATGAAACTCTGCATCTACTGCAAGGGCGGCAGGAATTTATGTAAATTAGGGTATTGCCCGCTGATAGCAAGAAAAAAAGAAATAAAAATAGGCGAGGATTTCTTCGGCAAGTCGCCTTCTGTTTTTGTCGGACGCTTCGGCTACCCGGATGTTTTCGCAGGGCCATTGGGCTTGGCAGGTAGCAATGATGACGCAGTCAGCATAGACAACCCCGCTTCATGGTTCGTCTCACCATACCAGGAAATCATAGAAAGCAGGTCGTTTCTGCTTCGCACAAGAAAAAAGCAGAATATTTTTTCCAAGGAGAGATTTGCTCTTCAACTGCAAGAAATAGCCCTTGCGGCAAAACCAGCAGACACGGAGATGCATTTTTCGAAAAAACCAAGAATCTCGATGAATTTTTCCGACATGATGCAGCCTTTTGGCCCGACAGCAACAATAGAAAAAATGCGCATAGCGGAAAACGTGAAGATAGAAAGAAGCGTTGAAAAAATAGCCAGCGATGACTTGAAGGCATCGCAAGCTGGTAATATGTTATATGAAGACGGGCAGGATGTCTATAAAATCACAACCATACTTTCGTCAGGCGCTCTTGGCATGAAAAAAAAGCTCGTGCCGACAAGGTGGTCGATAACCGCGACAGATGACATGATTTTCAAGAGCCTGATAAAAAGAGTAAAGGAATATAAAATAATAAATGGCTATCTGGTTTTTTCTTCACAATATTTAGACAACCACTTTGAGATATTATTGATGCCAGGCTCGTGGCAGTACGAGGGATTTGAGGCGTGGTCGCCCGGCTCATACTGGACAAAAGGCTTAAAAGAAATAGAAATTGTCGAAGAATATGAGCCCTATGAAGGCAGGAAAGCATACGCAGAAAAGCAGGCTGGCGGGTATTATGCAGCAAGAATAGGCGTGGCAGAAGGATTATGCGCTTTGCGAAAGCAGGCTTCAGCAATTATATTCAGGGAAATATACGAGGGCTATACGATTCCTTTGGGTGTCTGGGTTGTTCGTGAGACAGTGAGGAATGCGTTCAAGCAAAAACCATTAAAATTTGATTCATTGGAAGATGCCCTTGCGCATATAGGAAAGAAATTGCGCGTGCCTATTGGTGAATACAGGAAAAGGAGTTCTATCCTGAGGCAGAGCAGGCTTGACAGCTTTAAAAACTTTGCCAATAATTCTTAGAAAACATGATATTGTTAACTTGCGGGCTATCATCAGCTTTGCAGATGATAGCCCAATAAAGGATTAGCATCAATTGATGCTAATCCTTGCCAAGTTAACAATATCAAAAACAATGGAGGTAAAAACAATGGTGGACTTCGAGACAATAAAGAGCGAAGAAATGAAGTTCGGCACAAACAACTTCATCGAAATTGCCAGAAAAAAAGCAGTCAGCGATGAAGGCGAAAACACATTCGTTTCGCTAAGCCGCGGATTCTTTGCGAAAACGGGCGAAAAAAGATACAGGAAATCCATCGCACTGCCTATGGACAGCGCTGTCATAGACTTCGTTGCCAGCAAGGTAAAGGAAATGGGCGAGGGAGCAACTGCATCAAAGAAAAAAGTAAGCGAAGAAGATTTGGAATAGAGAAAAAAACTTTACAGCCCTTTTTATTCTTTTTAATTTAATTATTTTCATGGAAGCAGGCGAAGCCATAGAAAAGGCGATGAAAGACGGCAACGTGAAAAAAATCATTGACGACGGGTTTTTCCTTGCGTCAGCTTTTTCCTCGCTGAAAAAAGGGAAAATTACCGAGTGGATACTGCTTTTTTTCAACAGCAAAACAAAAAAAACAATCGATTGCTATGTCACTCAAAACATCAATCTGGACGAGGAAATGCCTGCACTTAAGGAATTAACAGAGCTCAATACAGAAAAAATAAAAATATCCGCAGAAGAAGCTATTGAAACAGCGAAAAGCAAGTTCAGCGGCAGCGCAATAAGCACGCTGATAACCATAACAACAAAGGAAAGAGTTGTAATTTCAATAACATTTATTTCGGCCGCGCTGCAGGCAACTATCTATGACATTGATGCCGAAAATGGCGAGATATTACGGGAAGAGTCGGCAAATCTGGCGAGGCGGGCTTGATGGCGATAAAGCCTGTATGCGATAAATGCGGAAAGGAATTGAATGACTTTGGTGCTATATTATTAAGTCCGCCTGATGACGGCAAGGTAAAAAAATTCCATCTATGCAAGGATTGCTATGAAGGAATAATTAGGGATTTTAGATAATTTCAAATCTGTTTATATCCATCTACATTCTTCAAAGACTTGGCAAATTCTTCCAAGTATTCTCCAACAAGAACAGCGTCAGCGCCGGGTTTTATATCAGCAATCGTTCTTATGTAGCTTGCCTGGCACAGCCAGCCTTTCCACAATTCCCTTGCCTGCTCGAATGTTTCTTCTTTGGGCTTTCCTGTGTACAAGTTTCTGGAATTCCAGATAACTCTTAAATCAGAGGGAATTTTGTATAAGTCATTCAGGCACAAAGGCTCTATCAGGCATTTTTCTTTATAAATATTTGGAACCCTTCCGACAGCTAGGATATAATCAGCACCAGAATCATAAGCCCTTTTTATGTCGCTGTCATCATAGTGCAACCCCTTTGCAAGAATAGGCTTTGATGTCATTTTCTTTGCCATTTCGATTAAGCCAAAAGAGCCGCCCCATCTTGGGTCTGTATGAACAGAAATAATATCTCCTATGCCATTTGCTATATCAAATAATTCTTCCCATGTTTTTTCTGAGGAGAAGCCGTAAGGGGATTTTATCTTGACCTCTGCGATAACCTGAATTTTGCCAATCATTATAAAATCAAAGAAGCAAATTGATATAAGTTTAAATAGATACTACTATTAATAATTATTAGTAACTAAAAATAACCTTGTGTGAGAACATGGCAACTGTAAAAATTGATGAAAAACTTTTGAAACAAGTCCAAGAATGGCTGGATGAAAATGGAAACAAATACAAACACCCATCTTTATCTGCTTTTGTGAATAATGCTGTTTATGAGAAATTGAACAAATTGAGAGCTGGTAAAAATGGAAATAAATAAAATTCATCTTATGGATTGCATCCAAGGTATGAAAACAAAAATTGATGAAAACAGCGTAGATATAATTATAACTTCACCGCCTTACAATATTGGCATTAAATATAATTCCCATAAAGACAATATGCCTTTCGGCAAATACCTTGATTGGATGGAAGAATTTGGTAAAATGTGCGCCATAGTTTTAAAAAATAATGGCTCCCTTTTTTTCAATATAGGTGATAAAGCAAGCGATGAGTTTAGGTCTTTTGAA
>DATDUE010000055.1:0-2177 GCA_035290505.1 archaeon
AAGGACATAGTTCTTGACGAGGATTTTATTGTCGAATTTTTAAAAATGGCAGGGCTTCCTGAATCCTATGCCTTTTACATATATTCATTTTTTGCCGAAGGAAGGGATGTGCAGATAAAGAACATGACAGATACCTTCCACAGCTTCTATCATAAAAAAGCAAATATACTCATAACATTCGGCAAGAAAAATCTGCATTTGGTAATCTCGGTGCCGAAGAAAAGCAGGAAAAAGATAAGCGGTGCAATAACAAAGCACTTCAGGGTGGTTAAATGGAAGAAATAATATTTAACTGGGATTTCATACGAAAAAATATTTTTCTGGGCAATGAGGAAATTCTTGCCCATATAGGAAAGATAGAAAGCGAGCCAAAGGATTTTATTGATGAGATTTGCAGGGAAGCGGAAGAGCTGCTTTATGACAGGGACTGGTGTAATGATATGGGGATTAGGTATCCTGATTACACAGGCGCAGATGAAAACAGCGTAAAGCTTTACATATACCTTGCAATGAAAAGCGAAAATAGAATAAGAAAGCCAAAATTTCAAAATTATAAAATCAAAGTTCCCGATTTTGAGGATTTAAGCACTGGGGTACTTGATTATTAGGTGTTCTATATGAATTACAAGATTTCCGTAAAAGAATTTTTGGAATTGTCTGAAAAAGGCGAGATTGACTATGATGATTTCTCTGCAAAACTTATAGAAGAAGCAGAGAAACTCCAGAAAAAATACAATTTTTTCCGCTTCATAAACAAAAAGAAGCCAAAATCAGGGCCAAATTTGCACGGGCTTCCTGTTTCTGTGAAGGACTGCATCTGCGTAAAAGATATGACAAGCAGCGCAGGCTCTAAAATTCTTGAAGATTACAAGCCGCCCTTTGATGCTACATCAATAAAAAGAATAAAAGAAAAGGGCGCATTTATTATCGGCAAGACAAACCAGGACGAGTTCGGCTTCGGGACATTCTCAACGAACTGTGCCTACGGTGCGCCGAAAAATCCTTTGGACACGCAAAGAAGCTGCGGCGGTTCTTCTGGGGGCGCAGCCGGCTACACAGCAGCGACAGAATTTCCTCATATTGCCATAGGTGAGTCAACTGGCGGTTCGATTTCCTGCCCTGCTGCTTTTTGCGGCGTTGTCGGGCTAACGCCTACTTATGGATTAGTCTCTCGCTACGGATTGATTGATTATGCGAATTCTTTGGACAAGATAGGGACGATGGGAAAGAGCGTCTATGATGCTGCGATGATGCTTTCTATAATATCAGGCCACGATGAAAAGGACTCTACAAGCATAAACACGCCAAAAAAAAATTACCATGAAGTAAAAGAAATAAGCAAGCCAAGAATAGGCGTGCCAAAGGAATATTTTTTGAATCTGGACAAAAAGATAGAAAAAGCCACATGGAATGCTATAAAGAAATTAGAAAGCGAGGGGGCAAAAATAACTGATATTTCGCTTCCGACAACAAAATACTCTGTTTCTGCCTATTACATTATAGCGACAGCCGAGGCATCGACAAACCTCGCAAAATACTGCGGATTGAGGTATGGAGTGGCAGAAGAGTTGCGCGGCAGCTTCAATGAGTATTTTTCTGATGTGCGCAGCAGATATTTCGGCGAGGAAGCAAAAAGAAGGATAATGCTCGGAACATTCGCCCGCATGTCTGGCTACAGGAAGGCATATTACCTGAAGGCGATGAGCGTGCGCACGATGATAATAAATGATTTCAAAAAGGCGTTAAAAAAAGTCGACATAATAGCAGCGCCGACGATGCCGATACTGCCTCCAAGATTCACGGAAATAGAAAAGCTCACACCGCTTCAGTGCTACCAGATGGATTTACTCACGCTGCCAGCCAATCTAGCAGGCATGCCGATGATATCTGTGCCGTGCGGCTAGATGACAGGTCTTCATATTATCGGCGACCATCTTCAGGAAGAGAAAATAATCAGCGTAGCAGACAGATATGAACAGGTGAAATAGATGGAAAAAAAAGTCATCATAGGATTAGAAATTCATGTGCAGCTCACGACAGGAACGAAGCTCTTCTGCGGATGCCCGAACAAATTTTCCAATGAACCCAATGAAAACGTCTGCGAAGTGTGCTTAGGCATGCCAGGCAGCAAGCCTGTGCTGAACGAAAAAGCGATTGATATGGCGGCTAAAATCGCT
>DATDUE010000056.1:0-9188 GCA_035290505.1 archaeon
GGTCCCTTTGAAATCGAAAAGCCATCGGAAAAAAACAATTATGAAGTGCTGGACAGATTGAATTTCATTGAGAACCAGCTCTCAGCGATAAAGAGCCAAGTTGAGCTGGTGAATGAGCGGCTGAAAAACATGGAAATGAAAATGGGCGCGAGAAGGTATTAAACTCTCTTTATATATATTTCTTATTCATTAATTAATCAGGTGATGATATGGATTTGACAGCTATTATCAAGAAGGGACAGGACGGATATTATGTAGCTCTTTGCCCGGAGATAGATATTGTCAGCCAGGGAAAAACAATCGAAGAAGCTTTGGCTAATTTAAAAGAAGCTGTGGAATTATACATAGAAGAAATGGGGCTGCCTGAGGATATTTCTTCTGCTGAAACAATAATCGCTAGCTTTGAGGTAGAAGAAAATGGCAAGGCTTCCAGTAATGTCGGGGCGTGAGCTGATAAAACTTTTGGAAAAAAATGGCTTTCAGCAAAAGCGCCAGAAAGGCAGTCATGTGATTCTTGTTAAAGATAATAAAGTAACTGTTGTTCCCTTGCATAAAGAAGTGGATAGGGGAACGCTGATAGAAATCATACGCCAATGCGGATTCAAGAGAGAAGAATTTTTGCAGATGATTTCCAAGAAATAATTAAAAACATAATTTTAGATAGATTATGAAAATACAAAAGGCCTATATTTTTTTATGGCTATATGCGAGCCTATGCAGCAGGGACATCCACTTTCTATGAAATCCTTCCCTTTTTCGCCATATCTTGACAAAAGATATTCATTGCGTATTTCTTCCTTCATCTGATTCTCTTCTTCTGGCATTAAAGGGTATATCCTTTTTAATTTTTTCATAAATCAAACATCCCATAAATTTATTTAAAAACAAGCCCTTTCTCTTTCACTATCTCATTCAAGTCATCAACCAATGACTTTAGTATCTTTCTTTTCTTGTTTATTGATTTTTCGTCATTTCCTAATCTGCACAGCTCGCTCAGCCTTTGCTCGCAGTTTTTTGGCTTTATTTTCATTTTTCTTATTGACTTCAATGCCCATTTTGGCATCATGTAATATTCGCCATTAATCAGGCTAAGGCAATAAACATAGTCTTCAGCAAGGCTTGCAAATTCAGCACTCATGGCAATGAAGTCTTTCCTGTCTATCGCTGTCTGCAGAAACTCGCCCCATGGAGAATTGCTATAGACAGTGCCGTTCAGGTGCGATTCAAGCGGCCAATTAATCCATTTTGCATCGGCTTTCGGCAAGCCTTTCTTCAGTTTCCTGAAAATACCTTTCGTGTCATAAATAATCCTTGAATAATAAACCTTGCCGATTACTGTCTTTTTCTCTTCCGTCGACAGCTTCCAAATGGCTGTTGGCATCCATTTTTTGAATCTTTTTGTTGCTTTGGAAATATCAGATAATTTGTCGTACCATATACCGATTTCCCTGTTTTTGTAATTGAAATAATCCATTAATTCCGAAACTTTTCCAGGGAGTTTTTTCATTTTTATGTCCAATTTTTTAAGTGCAGACTTTCTTGATTTTTCCGAGGGTATTATTGAGCAGAAACAGACAATATCAACATCAGAATATTTGTCGGATATTCCTCTTACAAAGCTTCCATAAATCCCGATGGCTTTTATTTCATTTATTTTCTTTAGCTCATTCGCCACTTCTCTGGCAATCCCCATGAATTCGTCCATACAGATACTTTGTTTTCTTATTATAAAAATAGCTTAAAGGTAATACTCTCCCTTCTCCTTCTGATCGCGGTCTTTTGTACTTCCTAATTTATTCGCCCTCATTCTCTTTGTCTCGTTATCGCGGCGAAACGTCATCTGCGTTTCTTTCAGGAATTTGTTGAAACCATTTTTCAGCGAAATTGTCTCTGCAGAGCCGTTTTTTCCGGAAACACCAGAAAAAAGCATCGCCCTGTCTGCTATATGGTTCAGAAACATCAGGTCATGGTCGATGACCAAAGCAGCTTTTCCGTCTGCTGCTGTTCTTATCGCCTTGGCTGCGGCCAATCGCTGGTCCACGTCCAAGTAGGCACACGGCTCGTCCAGAAGGAACAAATCACACTCTTTTGCTAAACAGAGCGCTATTGATATTCTCTGCAGCTCGCCGCCGGAAAGGTTTTTGACGATTTTTTCCCTAAGCCTTTCTATTCCCAGATGCATTTCCAGCATCTTGAATTCGCTGCTCTCCGTGTTTTTTTCGCTAGCGAGCAGCTCATTTACAGTGCCGTCAAAATCACTTTCAATATACTGCGGCTTGTAAGAAATTTTTACAGCCCTTGATATTGTTCCTTCATAGCTTTCTATACCTGCGAGAATTTTTGCGAATGTCGTTTTTCCCAATGCATTGGAGCCAAAAACGCCCAGCACTTCATTCTGATATATCTCGCCTCTCTCTACACTGAGCGAAAAGCCATTGTATTTTTTCGCTATGTTTTCAAATTGAACAAGAATATTTTTCTTTTTCTTTTCGTCAAATGTCGCTGGCTCGAAAATTATCGGATCCCTTATCCTGACATTATCTTCCTTTATGTAGCCGCCAAGGAAGATGTTTATGCCACTGCGCGCTGAGTAAGGCTTTGAGACAATGCCATACACAGAAGGCTCTCCGTAAAAAATATGTATCCTGTCTGCCAAGAAGTCAAGCGTCGCCAAGTCATGTTCCACTACAACAACATATTTCTTTTCAGCTATTTCATGAAGCAGCCTTGCCACATTTAATCGCTGCTTCACATCTAAAAACGAAGATGGCTCGTCAATATAATAGAAATCAACATCTCTTGACAGGGCAATTCCAATAGCTGTTCTCTGAAGCTCGCCGCCGGATAGCTCTGCTAACTTCCTATCTAAACAATTGCCCAGTTCTAATTTCTTTATCAGTTCATCACTCTCAAGAGCATCTTTCAGGCAGTTGTCCAGCTTTGCCAGCGCGCTGATGTTCTGCGGCTTGTACACGGCAGTTATCTCGTTTCTTGACAGCCTCTCCAGATAATCCTGTAGCTCCGTTCCCCTGTGCAGTTTTATTATCTCGCCCCAGTCAGTCTTTTCTATTTTTTTATGTAAAGCAAAACCTTCTATATTTCCCAGGTTAGGTGTCAATTGCCCTGATAAAATCTTTAATGCTGTCGTTTTTCCAACGCCATTTGGCCCCAATAAACCAACAATGCCTTTCATCGGTATGGGCAGGCGAAACAAAGCGAATTCATTTTCTCCAAAGCGATGAATCGGGCTCTCTTTCAATGACTCTGGCAGGTTCACTATTGTTATCGCGCCAAACGGGCATTTGTTCTGGCAGATGCCGCACCCAATGCATAACACTTCGTCTATGTGCGACTTTTCAAAAATTTTTATGCACTCCTCTCCCTTTCTGTTGACAGGACAGAACTTGCTGCATTCATGCCCGCACTTCTTCGGCGTGCACAATTCCTTGTCAATAACAGCAATTCGCGGCATAAGAATAAATTCTATAAATAATCTTAAAAGCATTCAGTTCATTTTATTTTATGCTCCTCGCTGTGACAGGCAAGCCAAACTCCGGAAAAACAACATTCTTTAGCGCCGCCACTCTCGTGGATGCAGAGATAAGCAGCAGGGTTTTTACGACAATAAAGCCAAACAGAGGAATAACCTATGTCCGCACAGAATGCCCGTGCAAAGCAGGAAAAAAATGCAATCCTAAGAATTCAAAATGCATTGATGGAATTCGCCTTGTGCCTGTCCAGCTCATAGATACAGCCGGGCTTGTGCCTGACGCGCATAAAGGCCGAGGGCTGGGCAATCAATTTCTTTCAGACATCATGCTTGCTGATGCGCTTATTCATGTTGTTGACATTTCAGGCAGTAGCGACGCTGACGGAAATATTGTCGAGGCAGGAAGCCATGACCCTAAAAAAGACATAGAATTCCTTGAAAAAGAAATCGACTTCTGGATGCTTTCTTTGCTTAATAAGATAATGATGAAGCGCGCATCAATGAGCAGGGAAGAATTTCTGGATGACATTGCCAACCAATTCACAGGCTTGGGTATAGACAAAAACATTTCAGGAAAACTGGCTGAAGGCCTGACGCAGAAATCTTCTGAGGAAGAACTGATGAATTTTATAGCAGCTCTTCGCGAAGCGTCAAAGCCCATGCTCATAGCAGCCAATAAAGCAGACATCAAAGGTTCAGAAGAAATAATGCAGAAGATAAGCGTGAGCAAGAAAATCATACCCTGCTGCGCCGAGGCCGAGCTTGCGCTTCGCCGCGCAGACGAAAGGGGCATTATAAAATATGTGCCCGGCAGCAGCGATTTTGAGATAATGAAAGAAAAGCGTATGACGTCCGAAGGACGTATTGAAGCTCTCGATGAGAAGCACAAAAAAGCGCTGGAATTCATAAAAGAGCTGCTGCAAAAGCACGGCTCTACGGGCATCCAAAAAGTAATCGACACGGCTGTTTTTTCTCTTTTGGAAACGATTGTCGTCTATCCAGTGGAAAACGAGCACAAATGGAGCGACAAGAAAGGCAATGTCCTGCCGGACGCTTTTCTTATGCGAAGCGGCTCGACTGCTTTAGACCTTGCATATAAAATCCATGAGGACATAGGCAAGAAGTTTATTTCTGCCGTTGACGCGCGAACAGGCAGGCACATAGCAGGAAATTATGTTTTAAAAGACGGGGATATTATTTCTATAAAAAGCGGGAGATAGGCTTATTTATAAATTTTTATTATTAAGTTTAATCATGCTGTATGAACTTATAGAACAAGGCGAAACTATTGTTGTCGATACCGATTGCATTGACTATGGTGTTGTGTGGGACTGCTTAAGGCTGAAACCAAAAGAAAGGTCTGCGGCCAACAAAATTATTGGCTTGTTTAATTCAGCAGATTTTTTTGATAATATATTAATTGTTGATGCTCACTCTTGGATGAAACCGTATAATAGAGAATCACAAAGGCATGAAATAGACCATTATAAAACAAGAAACGAAATAGAAATAGCAGCGAAAAATGATAAAGCTGTGCAAAGACTAATTGATGAGGGGGTATTGGAACTCCATCGGAAATGGCATTTCTTGAAAAAAATTCGTAAAGATGGGAATGCAACTATTATCACTTCGGAACAAGAGCGACATTCACAGGCCTCTTACAGGTTAAATGTTGGACTTCTCTATGATTTAGAGTCTGCTCCTTACTAAACGAGGCATTCAAATGAAACCAATAAATCACATCAGGACAAAAAAAGGCATGACTGTTGATGAATTAGTCAGAGAAATGGGCAATGCATCGTTCAACGCAAAGAAGCTCGCCGAGGCAGCGGACATAGCAGAAGCGATGATTTCTGACCGCGAATGCAAAGTCTTCTTCGGCCTCGCAGGAGCAATGGTGCCTGCTGGCATGAGGCAGATTGTAATTGATATGCTCGACTACAGTGATGTTTTTGTCACGACAGGAGCGAACCTGACTCATGATTTGATAGAAGCATTAGGCTATCATCATTATCAGGGCTCTGCCAATGCAGACGACAAAAAATTGAACAAAAAAGGCATAGACAGGATTTATGATGCTTACATGCCCAACAATGCCTACGAAGGTCTGGAAAAATTTATGCAGCCGTTGCTCCGCAATATAAAAAAGGAGATGAATATCAGGGAATTCCTGTGGGAAATAGGCAGGAATGTGAAAAAAGAGTCCATCCTGAAAAAATGCTATGACAAAAAAATACCCATTTTCTGCCCAGCTATTTCTGACAGCGGCATTGGCTTGCAGGTCTGGTCTTATATAGCACAAGGCAACAAGCTGAATGTTTCTGCTTTTGACGACCTAAAAGAAATACTGGACATCGCTTGGTCGGCAAAAAAAACGGGCGTAATCTATATAGGCGGCGGCGTGCCAAAGAATTATATACAGCAGGCAATGCAGTTTTCAAAAGCAGCTGCCTATGCCGTGCAAATCACGACAGACAATGCCGCTTTTGGCGGCAGCAGCGGCGCAGAATTAAGGGAGGGAATTTCGTGGGGGAAATTGAGCAGCAGAGCAAAACATATCACAGTGAATTGCGACGCCACGATAGCCCTGCCTATAATCCACGCAGCACTGAAGGCGAGGCTATGAGTGAATTATTCAAGGTAGAATTATCAAAAGATTCGAAAGAAATTCAATATATATGTGATATAGAGGCACTTCGCTGGCCTGACAATGGCGCTATGAGAGCTGGAGCAGATAAATTTCTAAAAAGGCAGGAATACGATGCTCTTTATAAAATAATATCTACAGAAGATGGAGAAATTAGTTTAGTAAGGAAAAAAAATGTTTTCAAAAAGCCCGTAAGAAAAGGCCAGATATTAGGGCATATTTCTATTTTTCCTACTAGATTAGTAAAGCCAGAAAATATCGATAAGATGTTTCAGTACTTAGATAGAATAAGAGAAATGGGATGGGAAAGTGTATGCTCTGAGTTCGGATTACCTATAAATTGGCATGTTGCCACAAAATCAGGATATCTTGAAGAAAATGGCGAGAGTGTTATTGATTTTTCGTCAAAAGTATACAATCTCATAAATATCTCAATTCACTCTGATTATGGTGGAAAAATAGAAGGGAAAAAAAGGATTATAGACTATGGCATTGAGGGTATGAAGTCAGACTTGATAGCAAAAGGTGGTTTATACGTTTTTGGTTATACAAGGGATTTGAAGAGTGCTATAGAATGTCACATAGATAATGGTGGGTATCAATTTGGTAAAATCCCTGAATGCATGCCCGAAGACTTGGAAAGCAATGGCCGCGGCGAGCTCGTTATCTACAAATTATAGATTTTTGGAAAAAGAATTCCAAAATTTCCCCATTTTTTTCTGAAATTTTCCTGAAAATTTTCCGAAAAGTGTTGCCGCTGGAATAGAAAGTTTTAAATACTATTTGTTAATAAAGTAGTAAACAGTGAAAGAAAAAATGATTGGATTTGGACCGCATTTGACTCTTGACGGATATGGGTGCAACAAAAAAAAACTGGAAAATCTTGATTTGGTATATTCCACGCTGGATGATTTTCCATCAAGCATCGGCATGACAAAAATAATGCCGCCCTATGTTTTCAGGTATACAGGCAAAAAACTAGAAGATTGGGGCGTATCAGGATTCGTTCTCATAGCAGAAAGCCACATATCTATTCATACATTTCCAGTGAAAAACTATATGAGTCTGGACATTTTTTCCTGCAAGAATTTTGATGTAGAGAAGGCCAAAAAATATGTGGAAGACGCTTTCGAGATAAAAAAATACCACTCTAATCTTTTCAACAGGGGAACGGAATTCCCTAAAGACATCGAAGCGTCCGCGAAAATTGTTAAAGAAGATAGAAAGAGAATAAAAGATCCTTTTTTGGATGGCGGGAACGGTAAAGGCAAAAGGGAAATTGCCTATTCAATGGATGGCAAGCCGCAGGGCGTTTACAGTGTCAGGGCGAAAAAAATAGAATAGCTGTTTTTAAATACAAAACCACAAATTATTTCTTATGCATGCATATGAAAAATTTCTGAATGACTGCAAGCGCATAGCAGGCGCTCACGCGCACATTCTTGAAAAGCCCAAGTCAGGCATAGCGGATTTGGCTCTTCCCTGCTTTTCTTTTTCCCAGCCAATAGAAGAAGCGAAAAAGCTGGCCGAGAAATACCAAAAGAAAAAAAGCATGATGATTGGCAATGTCTTTGCCACAGGCCCCTATGTCAATTTCTTTATTGACGAGAAAAAGTTTTCTGCTGCCGCAATAAAGGAAATCCTCAAAGAAAAGGAAAAATATGGAAAAGGAAAGAAAAAAGGTAGAATCATGGTCGAGTACAGCGCGCCGAATTCCAACAAGCCATTACATGTGGGGCATCTGCGCAACGACTCGATAGGCATGGCTGTCAGCAATATTCTTGCTTTTTCTGGCTGCAAAGTCATTCGTGCCAATCTTGTCAGCGACAGGGGCATTCATATCTGCAAAACAATGCTCGCCTACAAAAAATGGGGCGGCGGAACGCCTGAAAAGAAGCCTGACCACTTTGTCGGAGATTTTTATGTGCTATTCGAAAAAAACAAGACAAAGGAAATGGAAGAAGAAGCGCAAAAAATGCTCGTTGACTGGGAAAAAAATAACAAAGAAGTTAAAGCTTTATGGAAAAAGATGAACTCATGGGTGCTCAGCGGCTTCAAGGAAACTTATGAAAAATTCGGCTCGGAGTTTGATGTCTGGTTTTATGAAAGCGAATTCTACGACAGCGCGAAGCCGATAATATCAAAAGGCTTGAAGAAAGGTGTGTTTTTCAAGGATAACGAAGGCAGTGTTGTGGCAAAATTGGAGCCCCTGCCTGACAAAGCTGTGCTGAGGAAAGACGGCACATCAATTTACATAACAAACGACCTTTCACTGACAGTAAACAAGTTCAAAAAATACAAGCTGGATAAGTCAATCTGGGTTGTTGCTTCTGAACAGAATCTTTACTTCCAGCAGCTTTTCAGGATATTCGAGCTGCTGGGCTACAAATGGGCAAAAAACTGTTGCCATTTATCCTATGGCTTGGTGCACCTGCCCAGCGGCAGGATGAAAAGTAGGGAAGGCACTGTCATAGATGCTGATGACCTGTTGAACGAAGTAAAGAATCTTGCAAAAAAAGAAATACATAAAAGGGGCTTGCTTGACGGGCAGAAAACAGAAAAAAGGGCGTTGAGCATAGCGCTTGCCGCGATAAAATATTTTTTCCTGAAAGTCGAACCAAAATCAGACATGCTGTTTGACCCTGAAAAGGCAATAAGCTTTGAGGGCAACACCGGTCCCTACCTGCAATACACTTATGCCCGCGCATCGTCAATACTGAAAAAAGCAGGGAAGAAGAAAGGAAAAATAAAATACGAAGAAAGTATGATGGCGCTAATAAAAAATCTTGCGCAATTTCCGGAAGAAATAGAGCGCGCTGCAAAGGACTGCAAGCCGAACTACATCGCCAATTATCTGTATGAATTAGCGACGCTCTTCAATGAATATTATCACAAAGAGCGTGTTCTTGGAAGCAAGAATGAATTTGCAAGGCTGCAGCTCGTGGAAGCGGTGAGGATTGTCTTGGGTAATGGATTAAAATTATTGGGCATCGAGCCATTGGAAGAGATGTAGCTAAAAATTTAGAAAAGAAAGTATTTTTAAAGAGAATC
>DATDUE010000057.1:0-6570 GCA_035290505.1 archaeon
GAGACAAAGAGGTTTCGCTTGGCCGACCATATAGAAACAAAAGACATAGAAAAATCAGACAAATTTTATAAAGAATCTTTATCAGAGGGACAGGAAGGCGTCATAGTAAAAAACCTTTCAGCGCCATACCAGCCTGGCAAGCGAGTCGGCTACTGGTTAAAAGTAAAGGAAATTTTAGAGCCATTAGATCTTGTAGTTGTCGGAGCTGAATGGGGCGAGGGAAAAAGAGCAAGTTTCTTGGGCTCTTTGCTTCTTGCGGCAAAAAAAGGCAGCGAATTTTTAGCGACAGGCAAGATGGCTTCCGGCCTGACAGAGGAGCAATTGAAAGATGTCACGAATAAATTGAAGCCATTAATAACAGAAGAGGAGGGAAAGTTCGTGAAAATAAAGCCAAAAATTGTCATAGAAGTCGGCTACGAGGAGCTGCAAAAATCGACAAAATACCCGACAGGCTATGCGCTGCGGTTTCCTCGGCTGCTGCGCATCAGGGAAGAAAAAACAAAAGAGGACATAAACACGGTAAAGGATATTGAGCGGCTTTTCAGGCAGCAGAGGGGGAAATGAAAAAGCTTTTTATACATTTCTCATATTGATTAAAAATGGCAAAAAAAGATTTCAGTGTATTAATTGTAACGCCTATTAAGACAAATATAAAAAATATACAAGAGGCTCTTCAGCATTATGGTATTTTCAATACAGACAGCGCTGAAAATCCTTTTGATGCTGAGAAAATGATACTGGAAAATAAATATGATTTTGCATTAATTCATGCCGAGCTGAAGGGCGGTCCTTTTGGTAATTCCTACGGATTCGACATTGCGGATTTAGCCAAGAAGAAAAAACCCGAAATACATGTTATAGGAATATGCTATTCTGATAGCTGCGAGCTTGATTGCGCAAAAAGGTGGAAGGAAAAAGGATATGATTTCTTACTGACGCCTGTCAAATACGAAGATATAGAATTAATCATGAGTAATTTGTCTTTATAGGGGCTATAGAATGAAGAAAAATAAAAAAATTGAGATAACCAACGATGATATTGAAATATTTCTCGATCATCTGAATTCGCATAGAGAAAGGATGTATGAGTCAGAAGATGTTATATACCCAAAAACGCGAAAAGATGTATGTCTTGTCGTAAGGAGCATAGAAGGCGGCTCGACAGACGAGACGCTCTATATGCTTTGGAAAAACAAAAAAGGCATTGATTATGAGCTTATTGCAGACCCGAAAATAGGCAGAGTGAAAATTGGCAGATTCGCTTTGAGCAGATACAACATAGAAGTTGATGCTTCTGGTTCTTCTAAGGAATATAAGTTCATCATAAAAAAATCAGAATTAGGGTTGAGATAGTTTACACAATAACCATTTTCCCAAATTTTCCGGCGCTGACCTGCAGCGTGTTGTTCCATTCCTTGACAAAGCCGTTCTCTATCTTAACGGTGTCGCCTTCGTTTACCTTGTCTATCTCGTCGCCCCAGAGGACTAAAGTAATAGAACCTGAATCGTCTTCCATTGTGGCGTTGGCAACGCGCGTATTGCCGAATCTTGTGTTTACATCCCTAGGCTCTTTTTTCTCCGTAATTTTTCCCTCAATATTTGCCTTGCTGCCGTTATGCAGTTCTGAAATCTTCATAATAAACAAGTATTTTTATACGATGAAATATATATAAGCCTATGGTTGAGATTGTAATCGGCAGGAATGACGACGATACAAAGCAATACGGCAAAACCGGAACTATATTTATAGGCAGGCACCTTGTTGGCACAGGCGAGGAAGCCCACCTCACAACACCTGTTATGCTGGATGTTCTAAGGCCGCACATAATCGCTTTGACGGGCAAGAGAGGGGAGGGAAAATCGTTCAGTATGGGCATTCTTGTTGAAGAGCTGCTGAACCTGCCGCTGGAAAACAAAAAAAATCTCTGCTCGCTGATAATAGACACGCAGGGCATTTTCTGGACAATGAAATCTGCCAACGAAAAAGAAATATCAGAATTAAATTACTGGAGCATGAAGCCAATCGGCTTTGATGTAAAAGTGTATATACCGCATGGCATGGAAGACATTTATGAAAAATCAGGCGTTGACTATGACGCAACATTTTCCGTGAAGCCGTCAGAAATATCATCAAGCGACTGGCTGGATGTTTTTGAATTAAACCCCAACGACATGCTTGGAATTTTACTGCAAAAAGCTGTCGGCAGGCTAAAAGGCGATTACAGCATAGATGACGTCATTCATTCAATAAAAAACCAGGAAGGTTTTGAGACAGAGAAATTATCTTTGGAAAGCATGCTGGATGCGGCAAAGACATGGGGCATTTTTGGCGATTCAGCTATGCCAAACATCCTTGAGCCGGGAAAGGCGACCGTGCTTGATGTAAGCCTGACGCCATCAAATGTCAGGTCGCTGCTGCTTGCAATGGCTGCGAGAAAGATTTTTCACGAAAGGACAAAGGCAAGAAGGCAGGAAGAATTAGCCGAAATAGAAATGGCAAAAATAGTCCGCATACCGATGTGCTGGATTTTTCTTGACGAAGCGCATAACTTTATTCCTGATACCGGGCGCACAGCAGCCACAGATATAATCTTGAAAATTGTCAAGGAGGGGCGCCAGCCAGGCATAACGCTTGTGCTTGCGACGCAAAGGCCAGAGAAACTACATCCTGACGCTCTTGCACAGACAGATATGATTATTTCTCATCGCCTCACAGCAAAGAATGATATTGATGCATTGAAGATGATAATGCAGACATACATGGAATATGACATTGTAAAATACATCAATGAGCTGCCGCGCCAGCGCGGATCTGCAATAATACTCGATGACAACTCAGAGCGCGTGTACAAAATAAAAATGCGGCCTAGGCAGTCGTGGCATGCGGGAGAAAGCGCTGTGGCAGTATAAAAAATAATCATAATCATATTGCTGTAAAATTCAATATTTTTACATCATCAATCCGGCCCTGGAAATGCCCGGAAAGGATTCCAGCTGATTCATAAGCGCCTATTATAAGGTTTTTTGTCGTTGTTGATATTTTGGTCCCTGCCGGAATGGTTGGCCCTGATGTCAATTTTTTCTGCCCATTCACGTATAATGTCACATTGCCTGTTTCAGTATTGTATCTCGCTGATACATTCTGCCATGTGTTTGCGGCTAATACATTCTGGATTGTGTATACTTCGTATTGTGATGCGCCGTCGCCAATATAGAAATGCAAATCATCATCATATTGCAATAATAAATAGCCTTTGTTTGTTTCCCATTTCCCTGCAATTCCGCGGTATCCTGAAAGGTTTGCCGGGTATATTGAGGCATTGATTGTTATGTTTTCTGTGATGTCAGGGAATGAAGAGACATTGACATGCCCGAAATCCTGCGCGCCGCTGAATTCCAGCGCATACCCGCTATCCTTGGGAGCCCATTCGGCGAATTTTGCCGCATTAGCTGCATAATGCTCGGACACTTCCTGAGCCGACAATGCTTTTGAGTAAACAGCCGCTTCATCTATGGTGCCGTTGAAATAAAGATTCGGGAAACCACTCCAGTTCAGATGCCCTATTTTTAAGTCATCTATATTTATTATGCTTACATTAAGTGGATTGCTTGCTTGAAGAACTCCATTAACATATAATTTTATGTATTTATGGTCATAGGTACCGACAACATGATACCATTGATTTGGATTTATGTTTTGATATTTTGCGTTTGGAACACCTGAAATTTCATCTCCCACTGCAAAATAAACTGTTAGCGGATTTGTAATAGAAGGAGAATAAATAAATAAGCCATAGCCTATGAAACCCCCGGTGCCAAGGCTTTTTGTTACAATTCCACCCCATGATTGTGGGTTTGGGTATGTGCGCGGATATATCCATGCCTCGAGGCTTATGTCAGCATTGCTGCCGCTGATGGCTATGCTCGCATTGTCGGGCACTTTGATGTAGTCGTTAATGCCGTCAAAAGACAGGGCGTTTCCTGTCTTTCCTGAAACCCACACAGGGCACGATGCGCCTGAGCAGGAGCCGTTGTTTCCATAGTTGGTTTTGTCAGAAGTTTTTGTTCCTGAACCTTCATCGAAGTGCATCAATAATCGCGTGTCGCCGTATATTTTTCCCTTGATGTTATTTGCAGAATCAGTGGCAGTGGCATTGTCGCCTTCGCCAAACCTCCAGTCCGCGACTGTGGTGTAAGCGTAAGAGATTTCGGCAGGGCAATCGATGCTATCAGCAGCGTCAGTCAAGCCATCACAATCATTGTCAATGCTATCAGAGCATTTTCCTATTTCATTGCCGCATGCGTCTGGATTTGTTAGTGGACATAAATTATAGTTACCATTCGATGTCCTTGAACCGCAACTGTTGCTGCTTGTGGAATCACATTCATTTGAATATGTAGGCGTGCATAACGGTTGATTTGATTCATTGAAGACAACGCTTTTTTGCTCTGTGAATCCTGAGGAAGAAACTTTTAATGTTCCCGCAACATTCGTGCCCGGGACATCGTTTTCATCCACAGTAAATATTCCGACGCTGTTTGGCTGGATTGTATTAGGGCCAGAAATCACATCTATTTTTTTGTTATTCAGATAGAAAGAAATTGATGAATTTTTCAACGGAGCAGTGCCCCTGTTTCTTATTACAACCTGATAGCCGTTTACGGATTCAACAGCAAAACTCTCGCCGAAGGTGCTGGTTTGCTTTTCTAATTGCGTTGATGTCTCATTTGTCGCTGTCTGGACAACACCTGTCAGAAAAAAATAGGCGAAGCCCACTATTGCTATGCTTATCATTAGTAAAAGAATTACCGCTATGATTGCTGTTATGCCACGCATGTATAGATATTGGTTTTCATTTCAATATAAGCTTTATCATAGCCATCAGCACAACCAGAACAGCGGCCGAAGCAAAAATTATCAGCATGCTTTTTTTCATACCTTTTGTTTTAAAGCCGAAGGCCAGACCAACAAAAAGCCCGCCGAAGTGAGCGATATAGGAAATGTTGCCGGCAGGAAAAAAGAACCCGTATATATTGTAAATTATGTAGCTCATTCCGAGCAGGGCCAGGGGCATTATGCCTGCGCCTGACAGCGACAGGTCAAAAGGACGGACAAGCATGCCGGCGCCCACAAGGGCGAAAATGCCCGCGGACGCGCCAATAGCTACGGCATCAAAAGGATAAAAAAACAGGGAAAAAAAATCGCCTGCAAATGCCCCAAGAAAGAAAATCACCAGCATTTTTTTCACCCCTAATTCTGCTTCGACAGCAAGCCCAAAAAAAATCAGGACAAGTAAATTGGATAAAAGATGCTCAATGCCACCGTGCATGAATATTGATGTAACAACAACATAGGGGCGCTCGAGAAAATTTTTGCCGGAAAAGCCAAAGGTATTATAAAATCCTTCTATGTCCTGCACAAAAAACAAGGGAACTGCAAAGCCAATTATCATGATGGCTATGAGCAACAGCGTCAGTTTCATGAATAACTATTTTATGGCTCAATATAAATATAATAGTGTCGAAAGAAGTTTCCATTGCGCTTGCTGTTGTTATTGCTTTTATAGGCATCGCGCTGATTTATACAAATCTTAATATTTACATCAGCAGCGGAACTATGTGCATCGGAAAGATGTGCGAGATACACCTTACAGGAGCCGCATTTAAAATAGAGATGGACTGCGCTGATTATGGATATGAAATTGTTGCGACAGTAAACGACACGAGCGTCGTGGATATAATCTCAAACGGCACAAAGCAGAGTGATATGGAATTGTTTGGAGTGGCACCGAAATGCTACTATGAGCTCAGGGGCAGGAAAATCGGGATGAGCGATGTTGTTTTCTCCTACTGCAATGCCACTGACTGCAGCAATCCTATAAAAAAAGAAATATTTCATGTGATGACGCAGTAATACATCCTTTTCAAAATCTTATTTTTTATGCCTGGCTTTTTTTAATGCAATAATTATCGCAATATTCAGGATGAAAATTACTATTCCTGCCAGAAGGATGAATAATGATAAAATGATAGAGAGCGCGAGCTGTATAATCGCATTGGCGTAAAAATATTTCATTGACACAATTCTTGCAAAAAGCAGCATTATGCTTGTCAAAGAGAAAACAAAAAGAGCCGCGGCTATAGCGAAAAGCAGGGATGACGTTGATTCAATGCCCAATTTTTCATAGCCTGTGTACATGATAACAGCAGAAAAAATGAGAAGATTGACGTCTCTTATAATTTCCAGCATTTTGTACAGCTTTCTTATCATGATATCTTTTTGGCTTGTTGATTATTAATAAGTTTTTCAGCTTACGAGAAAATGTAGGTTAACATTCACAATAAAATAGCAAACCACACGCCAAATTAACACATATTCTCTGCCATAGAAAAGTTTTTATAAGCCCGGCAGAATAAGATGAATTATTGCATCCTTGGACAAGATGTAACAATATCGGACATTTCCAGAATTTGGACAATTCTGAAAAATGGACTTTTGGACTTTGGTTTGAATTGGACTATTTCTAGAAGTAGATATGCAGATTGCTTTTAAAAGGCATTTTGCTTGTC
>DATDUE010000058.1:0-5095 GCA_035290505.1 archaeon
CTCTTAATATAGCGTTTCTCATGGCTTCGCCCACAGCAGGAATTACCTGCGCGGGACCACGATGGATTGCGTCTTCATGCAGCTTTGCATCCGTGAGCACAACCTTCATGCCGTTGCACGGCTCGCCTGCAACAGGCCCCTGCTCCATTATTTTGATAAATGCCTCATTAATCAGCTCGAAAGTTTCATTCAGGTATTGTATCCCTTTTGTGCCGTCAACAAGGATGTTCTTTTCATGAATGTTGAAAGTCTTTTTTGCCTCGTCTCGGCTCATTCCACCTTCAACCAGAACAGGTATTATATCTTTCAGGTATTTTCTTACATTTTTTTCTTCTATCTTACCTTCAACCAATGCTTTGTATACGCCCGGCTCCATAGGCTCGACAGTTATATAGAATTTGTTGTGCTTGTTTGCTGACTTGCCCTCCATTTCAGGGCTTTGTATGCGAACGGTCTCGCGGTAAATAACTATAGGCGTTGATGTCTTCACGTCAATGCCCTTGTCCTTTAATGGACGCTCCACTTTTGCGTCTATGTGCAATTCGCCAAGGCCCATAACCAAATATTCGCCTGTCTCTTCGTTGATTTTTATAACCAGTGTCGGGTCTTCCCTGCTCACCTGCTTTAAAAATGTAATCAGCTTTGCCAAATCCTTTGGATTATTGCACTCCACGCTTTTCGTCACGACCGGCTCGAAGATGTGCTTTATGCCTTCGAATGACTCTATATCCTTGTCCGAGTTTGTGATAGTCTCGCCGGAGAATGCCTCGGGCAGGCCGACGATTCCGACAATATTGCCGGCAGGGATTTCTTCCATCTGTATTCTTTGCGGGCCTTTGTATATCGATACCTGTTGCACCCTTCTCACTTTCTGCTGGCCGAGCATCTTTACCTCTTCTCCCCTTCTCAGTGTTCCGGAGAAAATTCGGGCTGTTGCCACTAACCCGGCATGCGGGTCTGGAACAACTTTTGTTATGATTGCCGCAAGCGCGCCGCCTGGATTCATTGCTGTCATGTCTTTGCCGTACTGGCTTTCAATGTCGCCGTGCCATATTCTTGCTATCCTGTATTTCTGGGCATCAGCAGGGTTTGGTAAATGTCTTATCACCATATCAAGAACTATTTTATGCAGCGGTGCTATTTTTGACAGTTCCTTGTCTTTTTCCGTTGAAGTATATTCAATAATATCCTTGAATGTGATTTTTTCCGCTTTCATGTAAGGAAAAGAAATTGCCCATTTTCTGTAGGCAGAGCCGAAAGCCACAGAGCCGTTTTCCACGCTCACAATCCATTTCTCGGCGAACTCTTTCTCAACATATTTCTGTATAAGCATGTTGACGTTTTTTATGACATTTATCAGCCGCTCCTGCATCGCTTCCGGCGTCAATTTAAGTTCTCTTATCAGCCTGTCCACTTTGTTTATGAAAAGAACCGGTTTTACCCGCTCTTTTAGCGCCTGCCGCACGACCGTCTCTGTCTGCGGCATCACGCCTTCCACGGCGTCTACGAGAATCACAGCGCCGTCTACGGCACGCATAGCCCTTGTAACATCGCCGCCAAAGTCCACGTGCCCGGGCGTGTCAATAAGATTTATGAGATAGCTGCTGTCGCCATACTCATGCACCATGCTTACATTAGCAGAAAAAATAGTGATGCCTCTTTCCTGCTCCTGCTTGTCAAAGTCCGTGAATAATTGCGTGCCTGCCAGTTCTTCAGAAATCATGCCAGCTCCCGCGACAATGTTGTCCGTGAATGTTGTCTTGCCGTGGTCAATGTGCGCTGCGATGGCTATGTTTCTTATGTAGATGGGCTGCTTCATCAGCTCTGCGATTTCTTCTATTCGGTCTTTTGCCATTTCAAAAACATCTCCTTAATTTCTGTTTTTGAAAGAACGAGTTTGCTTTAGCAAACGAGTTCATTTTCAAAACAGAATTTCAATATATTTTCTTCATTTATACAGTTTTGAAATTAATATTGTCCTCAAATTTCTATGAACATAGGAGTATAAATTATTTAAATGTTCAGAATTTGGGCACGAACAGCGTTCCGATGTCTTCTCCGTATATGATTGGCATGATTATATCTCTTCTTGTTTTCCTGTACCTGCCGTTTGCAATTATTACAGGAATACCATTTTCAGCCATTCTTTTTGCCGCAGCCAGCTTCGCTCTCATGCCATTTCCTTCTTCTTCATCTTCAGCCAGTTTTATTATTTCATCGTTTATTTCGTAAACTATTGATATCGGCTTGGCGCTTTTGTGGTTTTTCGGGTTCTTGTCATGCAGCTCATAATTGGAAAGTATAATTGCCAGAGGCTTTTTTGGCAGCGCCTTGTTGAATTTTATTGCCACATCTGCAAGCAGCTCGTCGTTCTCGCTGTAGCCCAATTCTGCCGTGGACAGCTTGTCATTGTTGTTTATTATCGGTATTGTCCTCATTTTCAGGTCTGTGCAATATCCGGAAATGTATTCGCTTAATTTTTTTTCGTCGTTCAGCTCATCCGAAAGAATAAGGCTCTGGCTTACAAGCTGGCCGAAATTATCGAACGCCTTTTCGTATTCTGCCATCAGCCTGTATTGCCCGATTCCTGCAAGATATTTTTTTATTTCCAAGCCATCTTTGTATTTTTTTCCTGTTTTCATCTCGCCCGCGGCAATCGCGCCCGAAGTCACATGAATTACTTCGCAGCCGTTTTTGTATGCGTTTGACAGTTCACGGGCAATGTTGTAGAACTGCGCTTCGTCAAGGCGTTTGTCCCATCGCCTAAGCATGTCATTTCCAACCTTTGTGAATACTCTTTCCGGGTGGCCGATGTATTTTTTCCGCTCTGACATCAACAAAATAAGAAGGAAAATTATTTATCTCTTTTCAAACAGCTCTATTTTACCTTTGTATTCTATTGTTAAAAGCTCTCCGATTGGCGTTTCATATAAACCTATGTTGATAGAATCTTTATCCAGAATTATTTTCTTACCGAAAATTTTTTCATATTTTTTGTCTGATTTCATTTTATCGCCTTATCTCGCGCCAGACGCCTCGTTTTCTATGCGCTCTTTTTCCTTGATTCCATAGCTATCCGAAGAATTCTTGCTTGCCGCAATCAGCTCGTCTGCAAGGCATTCGCTTACTGATTTTTTCTTGCCGAAAGATTTCTTGTACGAGCCCTGGGCGAAGAAGCGCAGCGTTCTGTCAACTCTTCTCTGCGGTGCTGTTATCACAGACTCGCGCGCCATTATGCTTCCCATCTGGTAAGAAATTATTTCTTCCCGCAGCGCAGCGTTTTCTATTGCCCGCACAAGCACTTCAACAGGGTTTTTCTTTTCTTTTTCCTCTATTATTGAAAATGCTTTCTCGATTATTTTCATTACATTGTTGAAATTTCCGCCAAACCTGCCCGATGTCAGCCTGTGTTTCTTGCCGCTATGCCCGGTCACGAAGAAGTGAAGGGCAAGCCTTTCGGTAATGTGCATTTTTGATTTGTGAAACCGGCTTCTATGAATGCCAGCAGAGCGCGGCAAAAACCTTGCTTCAAGGCTGATGTAATTCCTCAGCCCAGGGTTTTCTACCGATATGTTGGAGTCCCATCTGCCGAAAATCTTTATATGCGAGAAGTCTGTTTTTTCGCTTTTATCCCGTTTTTCTTTATCTTTCTTTGTTTTTGTTGTCTTCTCCCCTTCTTTTTTTTCTTTTCTTGGTTTTTTTTCTGTCATTATTTTTGGTTCTTTTGTTTTTGCCTTTTTTGCCGTTGTTTTTTTCGCTGTCTTGGGCTTTTTTTTCAATTCTTCAATTTTTATTTCTTCTGTATCTTTTTTCATCTCTTCTTGAGTTATAGTTTCATCCATATTCATCACTTCACGGGCTTCTGCTTCTTGCCGATTCTTATCTGTTCCAAAGAAATATCATTGACCTTTATAACCTGGTATTTCACGCCGGACATGCTGCCTACTGCTCCGCCTTGGCTGCCGCCCATGCCGGCAATAACTACATTGTCATGCTCAGCCACGTGTTTGACAGCGCCGTCACGAGGCAGAAAAGCCGTCACCTGCTTGCCGTTTTTTATTAGCCTTACTCTTACGCATTTTATCAAACCGCTGTGAGGCTGCTTTTGCTCCACTACTCTTTTTTCCAAAACAATGCCCTTTGCCATCGGCGCGCCTCCCAGTGGGTCCTTTTTTTTCTTCAAGCCCAGCATCCTGTACCTGTAGTTGACCTTCTTCCATCTTCTCTTCTTTCTGTCCTTCTTGATTTTTCTCGCTCCGAATTCTCCTGGAATACAAAACACCTTTTTTTTAATGGATGAAAAATTATTAAAATGCAGAAATGACATTAAAAATCATTTCACGCTGAACGACTCAACATCAAAAAGCCTGTTCAATATTTTACCCATGATTTTTACATTTTTGCCGCTCTTACCTATAATTCTTGCCCTTGAGCCGTTTTTGATATTTATTATAATATTTTTTTCATTAATTGATATATTTTTGGCTTCAGGCACCATGTTTTTTATGAATTTTTCCATATCAGGCGAATATTCCAGCACCTTTATGGATTTTTTGAATTTTTTCTCAGCGAATTTTATTTTGACGCCATTTTTTCCCACCACAAACCCGTATTTGCCCTCGCCAACAATTATATAGATTATGTCATCAGTGTCAATAAAGTCCAGAATGTCGGATCCAATAATCGACTGCATTATGCTTATTGACTGTATGGCATTGGTATCAAGTTTTAGTTTCATTATATCACTGAATATTCATTTGCTTGATTTTAGATAGCCAACAACAGCTACAGGGAATGGCTTTCCTATTTTTATGCCCAGCTGCTTCTCGTCGCCGCTAAATTTTTCTATATCAACACCTGAAAGTTTTTTTATTATTTTGTCAGGGCAATTTCTTGCAACAATTACTTTTTCAATCCCACCTTCTTTTATTTTTTTCTCTATTTCCCTGCTGCCAATAACTATTTGCTCCTCTTTTTTCGCCATACAATCATTCCTTCTTTTTGCTGGACTTCATCTTTTCCATATCAACTGCCAGTTCAACCATACCCGTGCCAACATGCGTTATCTGCCCTATGAGCACATTTTCTATTATAC
>DATDUE010000059.1:0-2208 GCA_035290505.1 archaeon
AGGAACATGGAGGAAGCCCGGCTTGCTGCCGATAATATCGGCTACCCACTCTACATGAAGATAGACTCGCCGGATATAATACATAAGAAAAGAATGGGTTGCGTCGCAAAGATTGGTGATGAAAATGGGATTGATGACGCTTTCAGAAATATAACTAACAATGCAAAAAAGCTGACAAAAAATATAAACGGTATTATAGTGCAGCAGGCAGAAAATGGCTTTGAATCAATAATGGGCATCAAATATGACGGGCAGTTTGGCCATGTCCTGATGTTCGGCTCAGGCGGTTCCCTGGCAGAAACGATAAATGATGTCTCGTTCCGCCTTGTGCCTATAGAAGAAAAAGATGCAAGAAGCATGATAAATGAAACAAAAGCGAGCAGGTATGCAAATGGCTTGGTTATTGATGCGCTGCTGAAACTCTCAAAACTGGCAGAAGATAACCCGGATATAAAGGAGCTGGACATAAACCCGCTGATGATAGGGGAAAGGGCTGTCGCGGCTGATGTGAGGGTTATTGTGTAAATATTAACCTACATTTACTGTTTTGTTGATTTTCTGTCCTGATTTTAGACAATTTTGCAATACCTTTAAATCAACTTCCCAACATTAATTAGAGCATGATTTCTTTCCGATTGCATGGCCGTGGCGGCCAGGGCGTTCACACAGCAGGAAAAACGCTTTCCCGTGCCCTGTTTTTGTCTGGATTGCAATCCCAGGATTTTTTTATTTCTTCTGGAGGCATCGGCTATCCTGAAACAGCCTTTGTAAGGGCTGATAAGCAAAAAATACTGACAAAAGAAGCAGTAACAGAGCCTGATTACATAATAATAATGGACATGACGCTGGATATAAAGGGAATTTTAAAAGACATCAAGGATAACAGCATTATAATCTATAATTCTTCTGAAAAAACAAAGCTCAGCCTGAAAAAAAAGACAAAGCAATACACGGCAGATGCAACAGGAATAGCTCTTATGAAGCTGAACAAAAACATGCCCAATACCGCTATGCTGGGCGCCCTTGCAAAAATATTCCCGAAAATATCATTAAAATCAGTAAAAACAGCCTTTGCTGCAGAGTTTGGCGAAAGTGCCCAGAACTTTTCAGCCATGGATGAAGGCTTCAGGGGAGTCAGATGAACTATTGAAAAAATTTAAATATCGTTCTTTTCAAAAACTATAGGTTTTGAAAATGAAAATAAAATTCAGGAAGAAAAAGAAGGTAATGAAAATGAAAAAAGCTAAAAAAGAGGCTAAATATCAGAAAAAAGAGGAAAAACAAATTGTTATTCCTATTGACATCGAAAAATCCGGCTCATGGCGAACTTTCAAGCCGAAGATTGATTTAAAAAAATGCAACCGATGCTGGCTCTGCATTATTTTTTGTCCTCATAATTGCATTGACAACAAAAATGAATCGCCTGTAATTGATTACAGTGCCTGCACAGGCTGCTTGATATGCCTGAGAGAATGCCCTGTTTTTGCAATAACAGAAGAAAGAGAGGTAATATGATGAAAATAGAATTACTTTCTGGCTACGATGCCGCTGCCCATGCCGCGAAGCTCGCGGGCGTTGAATTCCTGCTTGATGATGTCAATATTGCTAAAAAGTTGAAGAGATTGTTTGACAATAGATATAGATGTGAAATAGGCAGCTCTTTGTCAGCAGCCATGGCGGCGTCTGCCCTAGGCAAAAGGGTTATGGTGTCAGCTTCTTTTGATATTGAGCAGATGAGGAAAGCCTCTGCCCTTCGGCTGCCGATAGTTTTTGTCTCAAAAGAAGCCATCGACTATCGCGACGCGGGATTCCTTATTTTTGCCCCTGAAAGCAACCAGGAAATTTTAGACAGCATAATAATTGCCTACCGCCTATGTGAAAATGCCTGCCTGCCTGCCATAATAGGAATAGACGACCCGGAATTCCGCGAGCCGGTTGAGCTATTGACCGAACAGTTCTGCGCAAAATTTTTGCCAAAGCCAAGGGCAAGATATATAGGAACAAAAACAATCCTGCCTGACAGCGAAAAATCAGTTCATTCGGCATTTGACATTGAAAAAAGCCTCAAGAAAATTAATGATGAATTGAAGAAAGTAAAAAAGAGCTTTGAGCCTGTGGAAAGATACATGCTTGACGATGCCGAATATGTATTTGTTTTAGCAGGCTCGCAGAGCACGACAGCAAAGGCTGCGATAAATAAGATGCGGG
>DATDUE010000060.1:0-3709 GCA_035290505.1 archaeon
ATTATTATTTTTGTTTCATTATATATTAATTGGAGTTATTTGATTGCTACACTAAATATTTCTTTAATAATTTATGCAATTGGCTCATTAGCATTAATTTTAATACCTTTTGCTATAATTGGTTTGTTATTATTTAAAAAATGGGGATTGATATTAAGTTATATAATTTCAATAATTTATATTGTATCTCCAATAATAAATATAGCGTTATTATTCAGTGCTAATTTAATTACAACAATAATTTGGGTTATTGTATTTTACTATCTTTATAAATATCGAAATGTATTCACTTAATTTTTAGTCCTCAATCCCTTTTTCTGTCAGCCTGAATACTGCTTCGCCCTCTGGAAGTGAAGGGCTATCTATCAATCTTGCTATCCTCGTGTTCTGCTTGCTTCTTCGCAGATACAAGCGAAATGTCGAAGCGTGCGCGAGCACATGACCCCCAACAGCCGACGTCGGGTCGCCGAACATTATAGCCGGATTCGCCATTACCTGGTTTGTCATAAAAATCGCCACATTGTATACGTCAGCCAGTTTCTGCAATGCGTGTATGTGCCTGTTGAGTTTCTGCTGTCTTGGCGCTAATTCGCCTCGTCCCGAATAATCAGAGCGGAAGTGCGACATCATCGAATCAACGATAATTAATTTCACATTTTCTTCCGTAATTATATCTTTTGTCTTTTCTGCCAGTACGACCTGATGATCCGAATTGTAAGCTTTGGCCACGAAAATGTTTTTCAGGATTTTTTTTGGGTCCAATCCCTTTGCTTCGGCGATTTGTATTATTCGTTCCGGGCGGAACGTCGATTCCGTATCAATAAAAATACATTTGCCATTCAGCCCGCCCTGCTCTTTCGGCAGTTGCACATTCACAGCAAGGGAAAAAGCTATTTGTGATTTTCCCGAGCCGAAAGCGCCGAACCCTTCTGTTATTGCCTGCGTCTCGACGCCGCCTCCAAGAAGCGCGTCTAAATTGCTGCTGCCTGTGGATATTTTTCCTATTGATTTTCTTCTTTCCATAACATCGGCTGCTGTCTTGAATCCCATGTCAAGCATGCTGCGGGCCGATGCAATAATTTTTTCAGCAGTTGCATCGCCGATCTCGCATGTCGCAGAAATGTCGCCTGCCGATGCTGCTGCTATTGATATAAGAGTATCGTAGCCGGATTCCCTCAATTTTAGCGCGCCCTTTGGCCCTATACCGGGTAAATCCTCTATCGCCGGTTCTCCGTTAATCTTGGGCTTTTTTTCTGTTTTTTCTTCTTCCAATGCTTCCATTTCTTTTTCAATTTCTTCCTCAATTTCCTTGCTTTTCCTAGGCATTTGTCATCATCTCAATTTCATTTTTTATATCGACTTCTTTCACATCATTTGCTATGAATTCAAGGCGGTCAAACAGCAGGTTCCTTTGCACCTTTCCGGAAAAAATAAATTCCTTGCCAAGCCTTATTTTTTCTATTACAGCAGGTATGTTTTTTTTGATATCAAACAGGCGCTTTGCTTCCCTGGTTGTCATGCCTAATATCTTTTCCGCGTTTTCCCTGAAAAACACAATTCGCATATTTTCCGTGCCGTCGTCTATTATCCCTGACAAAAGCATTATATACTCGGGATTTTCTATTGTTCCATGCGTCTCGCATATAAAATTTGCATCGTCTGTTTTTAATCTTGTGCCGCAGTCGGGGCACATCTCGAAGAATATATTTGACTCAAACACCTGAAGAAGAGCCGCTCGCACCTCTGAATAATTCCTCTCCCCCAGCTCCTTTATTTTTTTTCTTTCGTATTTCCTGATAAATTCTTTTGTTTCCGCTATTTCTTCATCGCTTTTTGTTATGCTGCCAAAACGGCCGAGGCGGATTTCATTCATATTCAGCCCCTCCCTGACAAAGCCGTGTATATTGATTATATTGCCTTCTGATATTTCTGCTATCTTTTCTATCTCATCATTCCACAGTGATATTTTTGCCGAGCCTGTTTCATCGGCGATAATTATTGTCAGAACGCGCCCCGAGCCTTTTTCTGTGTGAAATTCTTTGACAGGAAAAATTCTTGATATCTTTCCGATAATGTCAACATTCTGCATTCCCGGTATGAGGCTGGCTATCTTTAATTTTTCAATTTTTCTCGTTATCTTTATTCCCATTTCCTTTGCAACAATGTATGCGGCACCCTCGTCAGAAATCATGTCCGAAAGCTCTGCTTTCTTGTCCTCAATTCTCTGCATTATCTCAGTGGGCGTTAGCCCCGAATCAGCGCATATTTTTTCTGTTATTTCATGAAGCATGTCTATCGGCTATAATATTCCCTAAAAATATTAATAGACTAATCCTCCAGTGCCTTTTTCGCCAGCTTAACATCCCTTTTTAGTATTGTCCTGCGGCCGGAATGCTCAGCTATGCGCTTTGCCTCTATGGCAAGCATCTTTGTTTTTTCCTCCAATGTTTTGCCCAATTCTTCCGCAGCACCATCGCTTATCCTTTTTGCCCCGGTTTTTTTTAAGAGCTTTCTTAATGGCTGTATGGTAAATTCCATAAACATCAATAAATCTTGTCAAAGACTCTATTTAACATTTTCTTTTTATCTAAATTAAAAAATATTTCACGAAATATTATATATAAACTATTTTTAACAAAGAATATTTTTTAGAATAATAATTATACGCAAAAATATATTTTTTCATAACTCTTTTTATTAATATCTTATATAAATTATATTATAAACACTATAGATTGATTTTGAAAAATTATTTAAACCACAAAACACATAAACTACATGATATAAATGGCAGAAAAGCAGGAAAAACTGGATATTGACGAGATTTTTATAAGGAAAAAGCCCGTGAAAATACTTATGAGCATAAAGCTGGGACCTGGACCGAAGTATGTTTCTATTCTCGCCAAAGAGGCTGATTGCACTTATTCTCACACGGTTAAAATTCTGGAAGAATTCATGGAACTGGGTATCGTGGAATTTGAAAAAACAGGCAGGATAAAATATGTTAAATTGACACAAGATGGCATAGATCTCGCAAACGCTTTTGAAGCTGTTCTGCGAAAATTCTCAAAATTGAAATCAATGAAGAAGAAATAAAGGCTGTTTTTATGAGGAAAAAAGGCCAGGCAGAGGGCGGCTGTATGTCTTTTGGCAGCGGCTGCAGCCCAGGCGTATTGCTTAACCCGAATTCTACAGGATGCGCCATGGCAACTTTGAAGCACCCAAAAATTGTTTTCAATTTCCGAGGCAGTTGGCTGTTAAACCATATAGAATATTATCAAAGCAACAAAGAATTTCACAAAGAGAAGCATTGTAAATATTATCCTTCCTGTTCAGAATACGCAGAGATTGCCATAAAAAAACACGGCTCTGTAAAAGGTTTTTTCTACATGATTTACCGCCTGCTGCGCTGCAATCCATGGAGCAGGGGCGGAGTAGATGAAGTAAAATAGATTTCTTTAAATAAATTTTATATAATATTTATTTTTATATATATGATTAATAATACAAATATTATTTAACCTACATTTCATTTTCATCCCTCACATAAAAAAGTGGGCTTTTTCCCATCAAAAAATAGCAGCCTTTTTATATCATTCGTTTCATAGTTTAGGAATGGAAAGAAAAGCATATGTTTTGGGTATGGGAAAAGGAGAGAAACACACATATGGACTTAGTATAGAGTATGGCAATACTATAATAGAAAAAT
>DATDUE010000061.1:0-5453 GCA_035290505.1 archaeon
GGCTGACAAGATGGTGAAAGAGGACAAGCGACTGGCAAAACGCTATGTCGAATTGGCAAGAAAAATAGGCATGCGCTATAATGTAAGAATCACGGAATACAAGAAAAAGTTCTGCGGGAAGTGCCATGCTTACCTAAAATCAGGATTAACGTCAAAACATCGCTTAAAAAATGGATTGCTGCAGATAGAATGCCTTGAATGCAAAAATATAATGAGGTATTCCTACAAGAAAAAATAGCTTAAATAGTTTATTCTATATTTTAATTGAGTTGATGTATTAATGGTTTCGGCACGAGACACGGACGCAAGCAAATTAATAGAGAAAACAGCAGAGCAGCTAAAAGAAAAAATACAGATGCCTGAGTGGGCTTTGAATGTAAAAACAGGCATGCATAAAGAGAGGCCGCCCGAGCAGAGCAACTGGTGGCAGCTGAGGGCAGCTTCGATACTAAGAAAAGTCTATGTTGACGGGCCTGTTGGAGTATCACGGCTTCGCAGCTTTTACGGCGGACGACATAGGCGTGGCCATAAGCCGCCTCACTTTGCAAAAGGCTCGGGAAAAATATTAAGAGTTATATTGCAGGATCTGGAAAAACAAAACCTCATAAAAAAAATGGACAAAAGAAAGGGCAGGATAATCACGCCAGAAGGGCAGAAATTTCTGGACGGCATTGCAAAGAGCATTAAAGCGTGAATTTTATGAATGAGGAAGAAATAAAGCAGAGAATGTTTCAACAGCAGATGCAGGAGCAGCAGCTGCAGCAGACACTGAAAATAATATCCATGCAGATACTCGAGAAAAAGGCAAGAGAAAGGCTTTCTAATTTAAAACTAGTGAAGCCCCAAATCGCAATGCAGTTAGAATTATATCTTGCGCAGGCCTATCAGGCAGGGCAGCTGCAGAATAAAATAACGGACGAGCAGCTGGTTTCAATACTGCAAAAAATTAGCGGCGGAAAAAGAGAATTTGTGATAAAGAGGAAATGAGTATGACGGCGAAAAAATATTCGATGAAATTTGACAAAGGCATAAGAGACAGTAGCGGCACAACTTCAACCTATGTTTTTTTGATTCATATGGGGCTGAATCCGCTGTTCCATTGTATTGATCCAGAAAGAGGTATATATGACTTTATCGTTGAAGCATACCCAAAAGAAATAGAAAACATAAAAGAACATCCGTTCATAAAAAATAATCTGAAAGAATTGAGGGAAGTATAATTTCAAAACTGAAATTGAAGAGGTGTTTTGAAAATGAAGTCGTTTGTTTTGACAAACTCCTTCTTTCAAAAACCTTTCATATAAATAAAATAGAAGGTTTTTAAAATGTCATCAAGAAAGCCGTTCGGAAAGAAGATAAAGCTCATAGCAGCCAGGAAAAAGACTGCTCCGCGCTGGGCTGACATAAAGAAATTTTCGCTGAAGCGTGCAAGAACGCGCAGGATAAGGACAACAGCAAAGCACTGGAGAAGGGGACGAAACAAAATATAATTTTATTTAGGTGATATTATGTTTCAAAACAGAAGTATATACGATATTTTGAAAATGAACTTGTTTGCTTTGGCAAACGCGTTCTTTCAAACACAATAAGGTAAAACAAATATTATGGTGTTAGAAATGGCAAAAAAACCGTTTGAGGGAGAGAGAATCTATACAATACCGCTGCGCGAGGCTTACAAGAAGGCGGAGCGCAAGCGCGGGCCTTATGCAATAAGACTTGTTGAAAGCTTTCTGAAAACCCATACAAAAGGAAAGGAGATAAAGCTGGGGCAGGAATTAAACAAAAAAATCTGGGAAAGGGGGGTAAAACACCCGCCGAAGAAAGTCAGAATAAAAGCAATAAAAGACGGCGATGTCGTTAAAGCAGAACTCATGGGCTTTGAGTACAAGGACTTCAAGGCAATACCGAAGAAAGAGAAGAAAGGCATGAAAGAAAGGTTGCTTGGCAGATTGGGGCCAAAGGCATTGAAAAAAGAAGAAGAAGAAAAGATGGTGGAAGGCAAGGCAGAAAAAATGGAAGAAAGAACAGAAGAAAAGCACCAGAAAAAAGAAGCGCTTTGAATGAATTTTTTTTCTAATTTATAGTCGTCCAACAAAAGATTCAGAATATATTTTTGTTGGACTCAAAGCGAATGACGCATCTCTGATGCGTCCATCAACACAGCTAAACAAGAATCATACCGGTATTATTTTTGAATTTCTCACACACAATTGAATTCAAATTGACATCACACAGTGACAGAGAGGATGTCATTTTCTTGTTTAACTATATCCTCTTATCATAACCAACATCATCTTGAAGCGTTTCTTTGCATTGACTGAATGAGGAATATTCTTCGGCATTATGAGTATCTCGCCTGCTTTGAGCAAATGCTTCTTGCCGCCGACAATGAATTCGCCCTCGCCTTCTACTAAATAAACAATTGCATTAAATGGCGCCTTGTGCTCGCTCAGCTTCTGCCCCGCGTCGAAAGCGAAAACAGTCACTGTGCCTGTTTTCTTGTCTTCTATGGTCTTGCTGACGATGGAGCCCTTGTGGTAAGAAACAAGATTCTTCAGTATAAATGGCTCAGAAAATTCACTTTTTATTTTTACCATATCATCATCTTCCTCTTGGCAGATTTCAAATATTTGTCCGTGCCCTGCCGGCTTATCGCAAAATTATCAGCTTCGGCTTCTTCTTTTTTCATGTTAAAAGAAAACGGGTAGATTTTCAGGAATAGCGATGAAAACTTCATGGCAGATGAGCTTTTTTTAATATGGTAAAGCTCGTGAAGAATTACTGCTTCTGTTTCTTTTTTATTCATTATATCAAATAATCCTGCGGAAAGAAATATCGCTGACTTGAAAGAACGAAAAGAAAATGCCGACGGCTTTGCTGAATCAAATAAGTAAAGATTCGGCATCTTGATGTTTTCCGAGTGTTTTTTCACAAAATCAAAAACATGCCCGTTTTTTATTGTGCTTTTTTTATTCTTGTATATGTAAAAGCCCGGTATGACAAAGAAACCGGCTATGGTTGCTATTGCTATTGTGCCTGGCAGAGCATAACCAATTAATATTGATAAATCATTGTAACAAGGCATGCACGCAGCGCCGCAGGCTACATTTGTCGTAAGAAGGACAAATGGAAATGACAAGAAGAGAAGATGAGAATAAATCAGCGAAATTTTTGCCTTTGTTGAGAGATGAAGCTTTCTCAGCCCTAAAAGAGACAGAATTGCAGCAGCCAAAGAAAACAGCGAAATATACAGCTTCTCTGGTTCTATGTAGAATTGAAAGCAGCCCAACATTGAAACACCTATTTATTCTTCTTTTTCCCGAATCTTTCATTAAAATAGCTTACGGCAACACTGCCGAAATTGCTTATCAGCTTGTTCACAGTCTTTTCCATGATTGTTTGTTCTATTTCTTTTCTGGGCACAGCTGAGTAAATATAATGGATGCCGCCCCTGCCTTTTTCTATTTTTCTTGAGACAATCTTTTTGTCGTAAAGGCGGTCCAGAATAACAGCAACGCTAGTAAGCGCGACCTTTCTTTTTTTTCTTATTATTTTATGAAGTTCCCTGACCTTCGCGCCGCTTTTTTTCTTCCATAAAGCAGAAAGCACATCCGATTCCAGAGGGCTCATCAATGACTCAAAGCCCTTTTTCTTGAGCCTTATTTTGTCCACATCCATGAAAATACTTGCCTTGTTAAATATAAATAATTTCAAGCTATACATTTTTTGTAATTCTTATGTCAAAAATTGCTATTGGTTCTGACCATCGCGGATTTGAATTAAAAGAATACCTGAAAAAAGAGCTCAAAGGCTATGAGTTTGATGATTTAGGCACAAACAGCAACAATTCTGTCGATTACCCTGATATAGCAAAAGATGTTGCAATGGTTGTAGCAAATAATAAATATGAAAAAGGCATTCTCATCTGCTATACAGGCATTGGAATGAGCATAGCCGCAAACAAGGTGAAGGGAATAAGAGCAGCGCTGTGCCATGATGAAACAACAGCAAAAATGAGCAGGGAACATAATGATGCAAATGTTTTATGTCTTGGATCAGGCATGTTAGAAGAAGAGCAGGCAAAAGCCATTGCTGAGGTATGGCTGAAAACGCCGTTCAGCAATGAAGAGCGCCATATCGACAGGAACAAAAAAATAAAGGCGATGGAATGAACTATGAACTGATAGAAAAAAAGCTAAATGAACTGATAGATATCGTGAATAACAAGCCTGATTACAGGGCAAGCAGTATGCGCTCGGCAGGCGAAATAATAACAGGAAACAACCTATACAAAGATAATTTCAAGTCAAAATTCAGCGAGATGATTGATAATGCCGATATCACGAAATCTTACAGGGATTGGCTTTTGCAGCTTTCAGATATTTTATATCTGTCGGGCTGCGGGTGGAATTTGATGAATGCCCTTGGGCTGGATTTTAAAAGCAATGATTACGGGGTTTTTGACAAAAAAAAATCAGGAAAAATGGAAAAGGATATAATTCTTATAGAAATTGAGCCAATATTTGAATCTATTTCAATTCAGAAATTTGAATTTAATGAGCTATCGGACTGCATTAATTATCTGAAAAAATACAAGCCATGGTTCAATGAGCATTATGAAAAATACGGCAGGGATGAAGAACTGTCAAAATATTATGAAATGATAGAAAAAGTTGAACAAAGATTTATGATTTAATACTCAATTCCCCTTCGCCCTGTTATCTTTTTCCTGTCAAACGGATGTTTTATTTTTCTCATTTCCGTGACATAATCAGCAACAGCAATTATATCCGCAGGAGCGCCTCTGCCCGTCAAAACCAATTCAACATTCTTCGGTTTTGACATAATCAGCTTCAATACATCTTCCTCGCCGATCTGCTTCTTGCTGAGCGCGACATTGATTTCATCCAAAATAACAATATCGAATTTGCCGGATTTTATGTTTTTGTCGGCGTAAGCCAGTGCCTTGGCTGCCTGCTCTTTCTCCTCTTCGAATGTCAGGAAGCAGGCACGGCAATTGCCACACTTGAATTTTCCGCCCTTTATTTTTGCGACAAATGAGCAGCCCTGGCCGAACTGCGCGAACTGTAATTTATTTTTAAACCTTTTTTCTGCATTTGCCAACTCGCCGAAATAGCGCCCTCCTTTCATGAACTGGACAACAAGGACAGAAAAATTATGCCCGAGCGCGCGGAACGCAAGGCCTAGAGCAGCAGTCGTTTTTCCCTTGCCGTCGCCTGTGTATACATGGACAAGCCCGAGGTCGTTAGAAGACTTGGATTTTACTGGCATTAAAATCAACCAGAATTTCCAAATCGTGCAGGTTTCGCAGCCGCCCGAATATTCAGAATGAACTGTATAGGCATCAGCTTTTTTTTCTGATGATTTAGCTGATGCTTTTTTCACGGTTTCTATGTTCAGTATCTGCTCTTCCCTGCTCCTGTCGCGGTATA
>DATDUE010000062.1:0-8026 GCA_035290505.1 archaeon
GACCGCCCTGGAAAAAATAATCAGGCATTTGCAGCTCTATAAAAAAACGCCGGAGAAAGGACTGGCATTGTTTTGCGGCTATGTTTCCGGGCAGGAAGGCGCGGCGGACATAGAGCTTTTTTCAATAGAGCCGCCTGAGCCGATAAAGACAAAGCTCTGCTGGTGCGACCAGCGTTTTGTTTTGGAGCCTCTTCTGGAAATGATAAAAGAGAAAGACATCCACGGGCTTATCTGTTTGGACAAGAATGAGGCGGACATAGGGATTCTGCGCGGCAAGAAAATAGAAAGCCTTGTCCATTATGAATCCATCGTGCCGGGAAAAAGCCGTGCAGGTGGGCAAAGTGCTATGAGATTTTCGCGTGTGCGCGAGGGCCTGCTCAATGACTGGCTGAAAAAGATAGGTGAAGCTGCAAATAAGATTTTTGAAGAGCATCAGGAAGCAAAAGACATTATTCTAGGCGGGCCAGGACCGATAAAAGAGATATTCCTGAAAGAAGATTATATGCATGCGGACATCAAGAAAAAAATTGTAGGCACAGTGAACACAAGCTATACAGGCGAGTTCGGCCTGCATGAAATAGTTGAAAAAGGCGAAGAACTGCTCAAAGAAAGCGAAGTCATAAAAGAGAAAAAACTGCTGCAGAGATTTTTCAATGAATTGCAGAAGCCGCACAGCCTTGTAACATATGGCATAACAGAAGTAATAAAAGCGATTGAATCTGGCGCTGTTGAAACCGTAATAATAAGCGATTCGTCAGACTTAAAGGAAATAGAGTACGAATGCCAGTGCGGCATAACAAAAAAATTCGCTTCAGAGAAAAACAAGTCAGGTCAGAAATGCGGCGAATGCAAGCAAATAAAACAGATACTCGGCGAAAAGGACTTGATAGACGCGATAGATGAAATTGCAAAAAGCTATGGGACGAAGATGGAGATTGTTTCTGCTGACACGCGGGAAGGAAAACAGTTTTTAGAGCTCGGCGGCATAGGCGCGTTCTTAAGATATGAAATGCAATAAATTTTTATGCGCGGGATAACGCAGATAATAGCAACGATACTTCTTTTGATGATTGCTATAGCAATCATAGGATTTTCATATATTTTCCTTTCGGGAATAATGTCAGAATCATCGCAGGAAACAGAAACGCAATTATTTACGAGTGCAAACATAGCCGGTGATTGCATAAGAATAGAAAATATAAATGACAATGAAATCTATGTAAGAAAATGCGGTTTAAGCAACACAACAAGCCTGGAAATTTATATCTGAATACCAACCAGCCTTTAGGCGGTGGATACTTTTATAAGATTTTATTCAATATATCTATATATATCACTTCTTGCAAATAATTAATCATGAAGAAGCCAATAAAAAAAATTAAAAAACACAAATTTAAAAAAATAATCAAGGCAAAAAGCCCATGGAACGATGCTAATTTTTTGTTAGTATCTATCATTTTTGTTATTGTGATAATTTTGTTTATTATTGCCTTTAAACCCATTGGAAATTTTTTAACCAACCAATTGAATCAGGCAGTTTGCTCATCAAATGATGATTGCAATTCAGGCGAGAAATGCATTAATGGTTTCTGTTCTAACGGGCCTGTTTGCGCAGGGACTGCGAGGCAATGCGGTGATATAAAAGTCAAGGGAGCCTGCTATGGCTGCTATAATTCCTTGGATTATGAATGGCAACAAGGCTGCCGTGTTAATCCAAATTGCGATGCATATACAGGATATGAGTTGATGTGCTTGGGCACGGCAACGCCATGCGAGAAATTAAGCCCGACTGAATGTGAAAGTCAGGAAGGCTGTAATATCATAAATCCCTTCTGCACAGGAACTCCAGCTTTGGTCACACCATGCGAAAATTATGGCAATTATGATGATTGCATTCAAAATTCAGGGTGCATATGGAATGATGGCGATGCATGCGAAGGGTCACCATCTCCTCTTTGCAGTGACTATATTGATAGATTGTCATGCGAAGCAAGAGGATGTCTATGGAATGTCGTTGATTATTTTAATCTATCAATTAAAAGAATAGGCACAGGTTCAGGGCAAATTACAATAAATTCTTCAGGCGGAAACTGCGGGTCAGATTGCTATAATTACACATCAGGAACGCTTATCGGTTTGTCAGTTAAATCTAATTCTGGCTCCTATTTTAGCGGCTGGTTCGGCGATTGTACAGGCATAGGCAATTGCTCATTGACAATGAATCAGAATTATTTTGTCACAGCAAACTTCACAAAGCTCTGCGGCAACGGAGTTATCGACAGCGGCGAGCAGTGCGACGGCACAAATTTGAATGAAAAAACATGCATAACCCAAGGATATCGGGGAGGCGGAACCCTATCGTGCAATTCTAACTGCAACTCTTTCAATACATCGCTATGCGTATATGGATTAACAACGAAGGATGAAACAGATTTACGAAATGCATTAGAAGTTATGTCAGCGGGCTGGGTGCAGTCTTCTGCTGATGTAGCAACCCGAATACTTGGGAATAGCACATATAATTCAAATGACTGGAATACGTTTTTTGAAAAATATTTCAATCAGCAGCAGCACAATTTTACTGACTCCTTGAGGAATTATATCGGTTATCCTGTATTTTATTGGTCAAGTGACAGCGCTAAAACTAATCTGCAGACAGGGTTCGTAGAGCCATTATGGAACAAAACAAACAGAATATTTAGCTCAAATCCAAATCTTGAGCAGGCAATGAACAATGACGTAAATATTCGGCAGACTTTGTTCAACTCGCACCGCATTTTTGTTTATATAAGCCAGTTTAATGCAGTTTCAGATTCAACAAAAACGATAATATTTGACAAATACAAAACATTCATTAATTCCTACCCGAATTACATGAAAGCCTATATAACATTTGATAAAAATAGCAATCATTACGTGCCTTCACTGCGCGCACAGATGTGGATGGCATTCAGCGAGATAAAAAATCTTACTCCGGAGATAAAAACAGACATAGCAAACACAATAGGGCTAAGCGGATGGTATAATCAAATTTGGAATAATTTTTCAATATTAATTCACGACAACAACCAGTTCAGCCAGATGCAGAAAGATGCTGTATATAATTTATTGATTTCTGTTCCAAAGGAAATGCATAATCTCCGTCATATAACTGTGGCTGATATGCTTGGCAACCAGAACTGGAATTATTATTCAGGGTATGTGACAAAGAGCGGGGTGAATATATTTAGTGACGAAGTAGGCACAGTTCCGGAAAACCAATTTCCAAACGACGTATCACCTCGTAATAATGATATTTTTAAAAGCGCGCTTGCCCACGAAGTGAATCACATAGTAGATGCGTATTCTGTCAACACCAATTCAACCAGAAAAGCAAGGAAAGATGTACTTATTTCGCAGGCAGGAAGCACTGGCTCGCAATATTTGAGATGCAACATAAATGATAATAGCTGCGCCAGTTTTTTCCAAAATAATCCCCAAGAATTTTTCGCTTCAATCTCTAATCAATGGTTTTCTGACAGCAAATACATCCTAGATTTAGGCATAGCAAGATTTGATAATGGATACAAAGAGCCTTTAAACCAATTTTTGTTTTTTGCTGAAGTTTATAGCAGAGGCGGAAACAGCACAATAACATATACTTCAAGCGATACAACAGCAGATATAATTGCCGAAGACATACCAGTAATAAGAGACTCTAAAGGCTGGATTACTGCATTGATCTATGATGGAAAAAATTATTCATTCATTTTTGATAATAATGGAAGTGTTTTATCATATTCTAGAGTATGCAATCAACAAAATTGCAATTATAGTTTGATTAGTGGTATTTATGGCACAGCAGCCAGCTTTGACGGTATAAATAATCATATAGAATTGGGCAATAATTTAGGATATCAGCTTTCAGGAAATCTAACAATTGAATTCTGGATTAAGCCGACAAATATATCAAAAGGAAGGCAAAATCCTATACATAAGGCATACGGAGGTGAATTTTCATTCACTCTGGAACCTTATGAAGGAATGTCATTTTATCAGGGCTCTGCCAAAGGAGATAATGCGCCGTACTGGAATGGATATTATATATGGCCAGTCTATACATTTTCAGATAATAACTGGTTTCATATAGCTTTAACAAGAAACACAAGCTCAAGAATGCTTAAAGGGTATCTTAATGGAATTTTATTATGGGAACAGGCTTGGAAACCTATTGAGGAAGACCCATCAGTAAGCTCAAACAATCTATGGATAGGTTCAGGTTATGCTGGAAATTTTCAAGGCATTATTGATGAGATACGCATATACAATACTACGCTAGCTGCAGAAGAAATAAAAAAAGCATATGAAAATCCAAGATATAAAACTCAAAACTCACTAGTTTTAGATTTGAATTTTTCAGCAAGTTAGAAAAATATTTCATATTGAAAAAGCCTTTCTTGCATTTTCTTCCGTGATGCGAAGCACATCTTCTTTGGGTATTTTTTTTTCTTTTGCTATCGTCTCTGCTGATTTTTCTATTTTCCACGGTTTATTTGTGAGCTCATCTTTGTTTTCTGTGTTATCTGGGTCAAGCCAAGGCGAGTCTGTCTCCAAAAGCATGTTTTCAATTGGAGTCAGCTTTGCCAGCTTTCTATACGACTTGCTCTTGCAGATTAATGTGGTAAAGGAAATAAAATAATTTCTTGCCAAAGCCTCAGCCAATTGCTCTTTTGTGCCTGAGAAAAAATGCATGATGACAGGAACTTTAGCTTTGCAAAGCAAATCAAGGCAGACATTCATAGCTGTTTTTTCTTTGTCCGCGTTATCAGAGCGACAGTGTATTACCAATGGCTTGCGAACTTCGTTCGCCAAAGAAATAAACTTTTCAAATATTTCTTTTGATTCATTTCTTTTTTCTTTAATCCACGAGTAATCAAGCCCGACTTCGCCTATGGCGACGATTTTTTCCTTCCTTTCTTTTATCTTTTTTATGTAATCATCAATTTCTCTTTCTGTATATTTTTCTATTCGTTCCGGGTGAAAGCCCGCGGAAACAAAAACGAAATTTTCGTGCTTTTCAGCAATTTTCATAATTGAATCAAAATCCTTCGGGTCGGCGACAGAAGTAATAAAACCGCTCATTTTGCTGTAGGCTTCTTTTATTACTTCTTCTGCAGGCATGTATTCGAGATGGCAGTGGATGTCAAACATCAAAAGAAATGAAAGGCAAAATTAATAAGCTTTTGGAAACTCTATGTGGAATACGACATAATCTTTACCGGAATCGATGTAAACTCTGCCTTTATGTATATTAACATTCTTTTTTACAATTGAAAGCCCTATACCCAATCCATCTTCATCTAAGCCCTTTATCCTGAATCTTCTTTCGAAAATATCTTTCCGGTATTTTTCAGGTATGCCTTTGCCATTATTTAATACATAGGTATCAAGAACAGAATCTTTGTCAATAACTCCTATCCTTAGGTATCCGTCGCCATATTTCCTGCCGTTTGTTATGAGGTTTTTGTATATTGATTGAATGAGAAATGATGAGCCCATGATTTCAGCTTTTTCCGTATTAAATTCCCTGTCCACTTTATTGAATTTTTTGCCATAAATCTGGATAAGATTGTCCAGTAATGGTATTATATCTATCTTTTCTTTTTCTAATATTTTTTTCCCGAGAAGAGATGGCTCTATCCTGGCAATATGGTCAAATAACTTTTCCATATGGTTTACGTTTTTAACTATCGCTTCGGCGTATTTTTTATTTTCCCCTTCTGTTTTATTAAAAAGACGGTTTGAGAAGCCGCCTATGGAAACCAGGTCATTTTTTGTGTCATGTGAAATCATTTCAATCAGATTTTTCAGGTGATAATCCATTTCTTTTGCATGCTTCATCAGAAAATCCTCATGAAATTCATAGCCAATCCTGCCGGCTAATTTTTGATGGAAAAAAAGAAGCTCTGAATAACTTTCATGCTTCGGATTTTTAGGTATGCCCAACTCAATAGCGCCTATCACGGTTTTTTCATTTTTTGGATAACCTATTTCTTTTTTTATTCCTTCCTTTCCTATAACAGGGACAATTATATCCATTCCGCTTTCGGCATCTTTTTCAATTGTTTCAGATTTTTTTATTTTTTCTGCTGCATCGCCTTCTATTGTTATTTCTTCATCAAGGCAGCTTATGAATTTTTCTTCTTCTATTTCATCCAGCAGGTAAATATTCCTGAACGAATCGGGAAAATAAGCATTCATTTCAGCAGAAACCGCCAGCCCGCTTTGAAAGATATTGTCAGCTTCGCCAAGCACATCCCTTACGGCGTTCATGGCCTTCAATTTGTACAGGTCAAAATTTTTCTCTGTGACATAACTGTCAAAATCTTCCTTTTTCTTTTTTGCCCTTTTTGTCCAGTATTCAGGATTGTCTTTTTCGTTCATACCGTTTTCCTAATGCAAAAAACCTTAAAAATCTTCCACCAGCGGCACAAACGCATAATACCCCATGAATGTTTTTTTTATCCTGCCGTTTTTTTTCTCAATAAGAAACATCTCGTTGCCTACAGGAATAATCATCTTGCCGCCTTCTTTTAATTGCTCTAAAAGCTTTTTTGGCACTTCTCTTGCTGATGCCGTGACAATTATCCTGTCAAATTTTTCTTTACCATATCCTTTTGTTCCGTCGCCAAAAATTATAGTTACATTTTTATAATCAGCCAGATTCTTCTTCGCGAATTCATAGAGCTCTTTTATTCTTTCTAATGTTACAACCTTCTTAGCGAGAAAAGACAAAATAGCTGCCTGATAGCCCGAGCCAGCACCGATTTCCAATACTTCATTATTCTTTTTCACGTCAAGCGCTTCGGTCATTGCTGCCACTGTCAGCGGCTGCGAAATCGTCTGCCCGAAGTCTATGGGCAGCGGATAATTGCCGTAGGCTTCTGCAAGGAATTTTTTCGGGATGAACCGCTCGCGCGGCACTTTCTTGAATGCCTCTATAACTTTTTCTGATTTCAGAATGCCCTCAGATATTAATTCATTAATAAGATGGGATTTTTTTTCATATAACATAAATAAAATTAAATAAAAAACTTTTTATTATAGCATGCTGCTTACCATGGCGGCAAATATTATCATGCTACCCAGGTCGGCAATTGATGTTGTAATAGGAATCAAAAAGTTGTTGGGGTCCTCATTTCTTTTAAATATCCATAATCCGCCAGCAACAGAGACAAAGAAAATTATGGAAACAAGAATAATAGTTGAAAGCAGGGAAATGTGCAAAACTTTTATTGCCAAATCAAAATTTATACCAAATCCCATGATGCCAGCTATCACTGATGCAAGAACGCCTATGTATATGGCAGAGATAATCGCTATGAAAAAAACAGTCCTGAATAATTTTTTCACATCAGCATCTCTCCACCATATCTTGCTGATTTTGTTAAGGAACAGCATGGTCGTGAACTTTGACGAAACAACTGTGCCGAAATCGCCTATCATATCGTTTAATGCTGGAAGAAGTATAAGCAGCGGAATTATCGCAACAATGTTTTTTTCTATTGACTGAAGCCCGAGCCCGCCAACAGAACTCAGGATTGATGCAAGTATCAATATCTTTATGCTTTCCCTTATAATCACAGAAGAAACATGCGACTTTGGGCCGTATTCTTTCATATAGAACAGCGTCTTGTAGGAAATGTTGTGCTTTTTGTGTATTTTTCTGATTATGTGATGATGCTGTTTTCTTTTCAGCCTTGATATTTGCTTCCATGTTTTCTTGCTTAGCTTCATATTATCACTATTGCTATGAGCAGTGAAAGTATGCTCACGATATCGCCGATTGTAGTTACATAGGGACCCATGATGTTGTTAGGGTCATGACCGTGCCGGAAGAGCCAGAAGGTTGTAAAAATTGTAATTGGTATTTCTATAATATTTGAGAATATCCCTGCAAAAAGTGCAATAAAAATTATTGATATATTATTTACCCCAAAAAAATAAAGATTCGCAAAATAAGCAACTGTGCCGAGCACAGCAGAAA
>DATDUE010000063.1:0-3180 GCA_035290505.1 archaeon
AAAAACATAAACAACTGGGATCTGGTTGACCTGAGCGCGCCGAATATTCTTGGGGATTATCTGATTGATAAGGACAGGAAAATTTTGCATAAGCTGGCAGAGTCAAAGAATTTGTGGGAAAGGAGGATAGCTATACTGGCAACATATACTTTCATAAGGAAAAACGACTTTGACGACACGCTGAAAATAGCGGAAATGCTGTTGAATGATAAACATGACCTTATCCATAAAGCAGTCGGTTGGATGCTGAGAGAAGTTGGAAAAAGAAATATTGAAAAAGAAGAGCAATTCCTGAAAAAACATCATAAGAAAATGCCCAGAACCATGCTAAGGTATGCGATAGAAAAATTAGATAAAAAGAAAAGAAAATACTATCTGAATAAGACTTGAAAAGCCTTTATAAAATTTACCTCAAATTCTATTTGTTGATTCTCATGGACAATGAAGCAATCAAACTGCACAAAGAAAAAAGAGGCAAGCTGGAAATAAAATCAAAAGTAGCTCTCGCAACGAAAAAAGACCTTTCGCTTGCCTATACGCCGGGTGTGGCTGCTGTTTCCTCGGCTATCGCAAAAGACAAAAGCAAAGTTTACGATTACACGATAAAGCAGAACAGCGTTGCTGTCGTGACAGACGGCTCGGCTGTTTTGGGTCTGGGCAACATAGGCCCTGAAGCGGCATTGCCTGTGATGGAGGGAAAAGCCATACTTTTCAAGGAATTTGCAGACATTGATGCCTATCCTATCTGCCTGGCAACGCAAAACAGCGATGAAATAATAAGCATAGTGAAAAATATCGCGCCGGGCTTTGGCGGGATAAATCTTGAAGACATCTCAGCGCCCCGATGCTTTGAGATTGAACAGGCGCTTCAGGAAATAGGCATTCCTGTCATGCATGACGACCAGCACGGCACAGCTGTTGTTGTTTTGGCTGGATTAATAAATGCGACAAAGGTTGTTGGAAAAGAGCTAACGCAGCTAAAAGTCGTGATAAATGGCTCTGGCGCAGCAGGCATGGCAATAGCAAAGCTGCTTCTTTGCCTGGGATATGAAAAGAAAACCTGCACGCCGGTGAAAGAAATCATACTCTGCGACAGCAAGGGAATTATTTATGAAAGAAGAAATGATTTAAACAAATATAAAAAAGAGCTTGCCAAAGCAACGAACAGAAAGAAAATAAAAGGCACGCTTGAAGATGCTTTGCGAGGTGCGGACGTCTTTATAGGCGTTTCTGTTGGTGGCGCACTCAAAAAAGAATATATAAAGAAAATGGCAGACAAACCGATAATATTCGCGATGGCTAATCCGACGCCGGAAATAATGCCTGATGAAGCAAAAGGCGCGGCTGTCATAGCCACAGGCAGGAGCGATTTCCCGAACCAGATAAACAATGTGCTGGCGTTTCCGGGCATCTTTCGCGGCGCTTTGGATGCAAAAGCAACGCAGATAACGTGCGGAATGAAATTAGCCGCAGCGCATGCGATAGCTGATTGTGTGGCGAAGCCAACAAAAGAAAACATAATTCCAAGCCCCTTAGAAAGAGAAGTGGCAAAGAAAGTGTCTGAAGCGGTAAGAAAGGTGTGGGATGAGGAAAACAAATAAGATTCATCTATAAAAACTTTCTTTTCAAATAAATAATCGAGAGGTTTTTTTTAAAATGAAGTCTAAAAAATCAAGGAAGACTTCTTTCAAAAACCTTTCATATAAATAAAATAGAAGGTTTTTAAAATGTGCAAGACATGTGCTAAGCATAATCCGAAGAAGAAGAAATAATTATAATCAGGTGATATTTCATGAAGAATGTTGTAGTCTACTCTACCGCTATGTGCCCTTACTGCGTCATGGAAAAGGACTGGCTGAAGAAGAATGGAATTGACTTCAAGAATGTTATGGTGGATGAAGACCGCAAGGCTGCCCAGGAGATGATTCTGAAATCCGGGCAGACGGGCGTGCCTGTCACGGACATAGACGGCGCAATTGTCGTGGGCTTCAACAAGGAAGAATTAAAAAGGCTGCTGGGGATAAAGTGATAATGACAAAATCACTTATTCTGATTTTATTAATTACCATTCTTATAACCGGCTGCACGTCACAACAAACGCAAAACAATGTTACTATCCAAAATCAAACCATAGAAAATTTTCTTTCTGCCGCCGATGGCACAAAAATAGCCTATACTTATTATGACAATCCCAGCGGCAAGGCAATAATCCTATTACATATTCTTGGCGGCAGCAAGGCTGACTGGCTCGGCTTCGCCGAGTTAATAAAAAATAATTATGCTGCCATAGCAATAGATTTCCGAGGGCATGGCGACAGCGAGGGCAGCAAGAAAGAGTACCAGAAATATGTTCTTGATGTGGATGCGGCAAAGCGATTTTTGCAGCAAAAAGGCAAGTCAGAATTTATTATTATCGGCGCAAGCATCGGCGCGAATGTAGCGCTGAATTATGCGGCTGAAAATAACGTTTCTACTATTGTGCTTCTGTCGCCGAGCCTTGATTACAGGGGTGTGGCAACGCAGGGAAGCATACAAATATATTCTGGCAGATTGCTGATTATTTCCAGCGCAGAGGACACACAATCTTTCGGCCCATCGCAACAATTATATGCAATGTCAAAAGCAAACAAGCAGTTTATACCATCGCAAAACGCCGGGCATGGCACAGATATGGTTGCAAGAGATGATATAAGAGGGTTTGTTTTTAACTGGTTGGTTGCTGAGCAGAAAAAATCAGATGAGATTATTGTAAATCAGAGCATAGGCGCAATCAAAACAATGAAAACTGTTGAATTCAATATTACAGCTAAACAATTTGAGTTTGTTCCTTCAACCATAGAAGCAAATGAAGGGGAAACCGTAGCTTTAAATATAAAAAGTGTTGATGTAACACACGGCTTTAATCTCGCTGATTTTGGCATAAATGAACAGATAAGCCCCGGCAAGACAACAACAGTCAGCTTCAATGCAACCAAAAAAGGCACTTTTTCGTTCTTTTGTAATATTCCGTGCGGCACAGGTCACCCCGGCATGAGAGGGCAGCTTATAATAAAATAATTACGTGCAAATTACAGCCAAAAAAAGTTTATATACTAAGAAAAACATTAATTTTTAGTGGTTGAATGATAAGGAGAATATTCATAGCTTTATTTCTTGTTTTAATGCTCGGCAGCGTTTCGT
>DATDUE010000064.1:0-16991 GCA_035290505.1 archaeon
TCAACAGGGACAACATACAGATAGAGAAAAAGCAGGGCGGCTCGATAGACGATACAGAGCTTATCAGGGGAATAGTCATTGACAAGGAAATTGTTCATTCAGGCATGCCGAAGAAAATAAAGAATGCAAAAATCGCTTTGCTTGATGCTGCTCTGGAAGTGAAGGAAACAGAAACAAGCGCGGAAATAAGAATTACATCGCCCGATCAGCTACAATCATTCATAGATCAGGAAAGCAAGATGCTCAAGGACATGGTTAAAAAAGTTGTTGCTTCTGGCTGCAATATTATTTTCTGCCAGAAGGGCATAGATGATATTGCCCAGCATTATCTTTCAAAAGAGGGTATAGCAGCCGGACGAAGGGTGAAAAAAAGCGACATGGAAAAGCTGGCAAAGGCAACAGGCGCGAACATAGTTTCTAACGTTGACGAGCTGACGAAAGATGATTTAGGCCATGCGGGCCTGGTCGAAGAATTGAAAATAGCAGGCGAAGAAATGACTTTTATAAGGGATTGCAAAGACCCTAAGGCTGTGAGCATTTTAGTAAGGGGTGGCACAGAGCATGTGGTTGACGAAGCGAAGCGCGCAATGGACGATGCTGTTCTGGGCGTTGCTGCTGCTCTGGAAGACGGAAAAGTCGTTTACGGCGGCGGCGCAGTTGAAATAGAGCTTGCCCGCAGATTAAAGCTCTATGCAGACAGTGTTGGCGGACGAGAGCAGCTGGCAATAAACGCCTTTGCTGATGCTATTGAGATTATACCCCGCACGCTTGCCGAATCCACTGGCAAGGATCCTATTGATATTTTAGTCGATTTGAGAACCCAGCATGACAGGGGAAATACATTTATCGGCATTGATGTTATAGAGGGAAAAAATTCTGACATGAAAACTCTAGGTGTTATAGAGCCGCTAAGGATAAAAACACAGGCAATCAAATCCGCTTCAGAAGCAGCCGAAATGATTCTGCGCATAGATGATATCATAACTTCCAGATCCCCGCCTGGCGGTGGCATGGGCGGCGGAATGCCTCCTGGTGGAATGGGCGGCATGGGAATGGAAGAATAAGCTTTTTCTTGAGAAAAACTATTTATACCCAGACAAATATAATATTCTTATGGAAGAGGAATACGAACTTGTGCCTATGAACCCTATAAGGCGAATAGAAAAAAGGATGGAAAGAATTGAAGCTGCCGGCACAGGCACAGATGTAATAAAAGAGCTTATTGATGTTGTTCGCACAAACCAGCAGGTTGTGGACAATGTAGTAAGAATAAATTCAGAAATGATATCCAGAGTATCCGAATTATCTTCTTCTGTAAACGAGCTGACAAAAAAAATAAATGACTTTATGAACAGGGTTGAGATAACAGGCGAAAGCGAAGCAACTGAAGAAAAAGAGGAAAAAAGTTTAGACAAGGAAAGGCTCGAAAAATTGGAAAAACGCATTAATAGCATGATTATGTCGATGGCAAAGCCAAGATTTGCCGCCCCGCTACAGCCTAGAAAAATACTTCCCCAAAAGCCGCTGGCTGCTTAAAAAAACTTTAAATTTCAGCTTTTGCATTTATTCTTAGTGTTTTTGATGAAAGGCGCAATGGAAGCAATTTCTGTAGTTCTTGTTACCGGTGTTTTGATTGGTGTGGTAGGCTCGATATATTTCTGGGGCCTGCCCCTCATAGAAAAAAACAAGGATATAAGCATATTGGAAAATTCTGAATTCTTCATTAAAAATCTTAATGACGAGATAAAAAATATAGCAAACAGTGGCGGAATAGTAAACAAAAAAATAACAGTCCCGGCTACTGTAAGTTTTGACGGCGAAAACATAACTCTTGAAGTCGAGACAGGCGGCACCATATATGCCAAGGGAGCGGAAATACCGCTTGGCAGGAATTTCTGCACAATGAAAAACGGCATTTGGGGAGTGGACAATCCAGAAATTCTTTGCGTTAAAAGCATTGAGATTGATGACAGGTTTTTTACGACATATACGCTGAAATATATAATGCTTGAAAGCGAAGAAAAAAATTATAAAATACAGCTTGATGACAGCCCACAAAGCGGCGGTTCTGACAGAAAAATAAAAATAGAAAATATGGGCTCCATAGAGATAAATGAGCAGGGAAAGACAGTGGTTAAAACGATTGTTAAAATAACAATATCTTAATTATTACCATCTTATTTAATAAGCCAGTACAACTAATTTATATGCCAAAGGGTCAGTACAGAATTCTGAATGAGGTCCTTTTGTTTACAATAGGCATTGCCATACTTAGTTTTGTAATTATAAGTTTTAGCAATGTTCAGGAAAATGTAAATATGATCGTAATGGATAATGATCTTGAAACGGTTTCTGATATTTTTGCAACAGGCATAATAAAGTCTTTATATATGAATTCTTCAATAAGGGTTGCTATACCAACAGAATTTTCAGATGAGTCATATATAATTTCTATAGGCGGCAATACAATAAAACTGACATCCACAAAGAATCCGTCATATGTTGTAAGCAAAGAACTTTTTAATATCAATCAAAACCATAATATTAAAGGTGATGCTCTTAGCAGTGGTGAGTTTTTTTCAATAGAAACCAGAGGAAACACCACATATATCAGGAGGAGGATTTGAATGCCAGCTGTTTTAAAGATAGGTAATGAAATAAAAAAAATAAGCATAAAACCCATGAAAAAACAAACAGAAGAAAAAGTAAGGATAGGCGCACTTAATCAAGCAGAAATCAAAAAAGAAGAAATTCATCCCAAAAAAATAAGATTTTTGTTTAGAGCGACAAAAAATGAAAATATTATCAAACCGGCAGAATTACCTGTAAAAAATGAAAATATTATAAAACATATAGAATTGCCTCTTGAAAATGAAAATTTGATAGAAGAAAAACCAAGCAAAATTTATACAGAAGAAGCGCAGCCAAAAAAAATAAGGATAAAATTAAGTCATGTTGAGAAAAAAAAAGAAGATGAACACACGAATTATTTTTCCCAATACCCCATACAGGCAAATTTATTTTCTCAGGAAATGATGCAGCAGTTTCAGCAATTAAAAAAAGAAAGTGAAATAGAAAAACACTCCAAAAGCGGCGATGGCATACAATTGCCAGATATAATAACTGACAAAGAAGATCTTGGAGAAATGATTATTGAAGATAAAAGGACAATAAACATAAAATATCCGCTTGTATCGAGGTTTATGAAAAATACACAGGAAGGACAAAAATCATTAGCATATGCGCATATATTTTTTGATTCAAAAATAAATGAGCTTGTTTACGTTGTAGTGGAACCGCCTCTCGATGAAAAAAAAATTAAAATGATAAAAGAAATAAAAGAATATGCGCAGGAAAAATTGGACATAAATTTCTCCCAAATCAGAAAAAAAGAAGCAATAGATTATATAAGCAGAATATTCGAAAAGGCAATAGAATATTTCAGAATAAATATCAAGAAAGAAGATATGGATATAATAAAATATTATATATACAGGGATTTCTTGGGGCTTGAAAAGATAGAGCCTTTTATGAGCGACAAATATATAGAGGATATTTCCTGTGATGGCACTGGAATACCGATATATATTTATCACAGGCATTCGAGCATAGGCTCTATAAGGTCGAATGTTGTTTTCGATGATAAAGTCGAGCTCGATTCTTTTGTCAACAAGCTTGCTGAGCGGTGCGGACGGTCAATATCAACAGCGAAACCGCTGCTTGATGGGATGCTCCCCGATGGCTCGAGAATTCAAACAACGCTAAGCAGTGATATAGCAAGGCATGGAAGCAATTTTACCATAAGAATGTTTACAGACGAGCCCCTCTGCCCTTCTGATATGATCAGATTTGGGACATCTGACCTTAAGATGATGGCATATTTCTGGTTTCTTATAGAGCATAATATGAGCTTTCTCATTTCTGGAGGCACTGCAACGGGAAAAACAAGCCTCCTCAATGCTTTATCAATGTTCATAAGGCCTGAAATGAAGATTGTAAGCATAGAAGACACCGGAGAGCTCCGTCTGCCTCATTCTCACTGGATATCTGAAGTGGCCAGATCAGCCATAGCAGAAGAAGGCAAGGTTGATATGTTCGAGCTGCTGAGAGAATCGCTCAGGCAAAGGCCTGATTATATAATAGTTGGTGAAGTCAGGGGCCGCGAAGCCTATGTGCTTTTCCAGCAGATGGCTGTTGGACACGCCGGTCTCTCAACCATACATGCAGAAAATTTCTCAAAGCTCATGGACAGGCTGACATCGCCGCCGATAGAGCTGCCGCCAAATCTCATAGAGAATTTAGATGTAATTTTATTTCTAAAAATGGTAAAGCAGGGAAACAGGTATACAAGGAGAGTAAGCGAGGTTATAGAAGTTCTCGGTTATGATACAGAAAAAAAAACGCCCATTACAAATCATCTGATGAAATGGGATGCAAAAACAGACAGGTTTGTGACTGTAAACAAAAGCCTTCTTCTAAAAAAAATATTGAATAATAGCAGTATGAACGAAAATGAAATCATAGACAATTTAAGGAAAAGATCCGATGTTCTTAAATGGATTTCAATAAAAAAAATAAACGACTACAAAAAGATAGGCAAAATAATCAGCCTTTTCTATACATCTGAGGACTATCTAATGAGCAGAATTGGTGCTGATATATGAATTATACTGCCCTATGTTTTAGTTTTTTTGGTAATTTAAGCAAAAAACTAAAACCAAGTTTTTCTGACATGTATGGTGACATTCAAAGGGCAGGACTAAATTACACAGTGGAAGAATATATTTCTATTGCATTTTTTACAACTATTATGACGTTTTTTATCGAGACTATTACACTCGCATTTATTTTTGGTTTGATAAGAATTTCAGTGATTTTGTCTGTTTTTCTGTCTACGACTCTCTCAATTTCTATTTCAGGCGCAATTTTTTTCCTTTTTTATTCTTATCCGGCAGCCACTGCAAAAAGCAAAGGCAAGAATATAGACAAAGTTCTCCCATTTTCGACTTCTTATTTGGCTACAATGTCATCATCAAAGTTGCCGCCTATTTTTTTATTCAAGACGCTTTCAAAGTTTAAAGAATACGGAGAGGTTTCGAAGGAAGCACAGAATATAGCAAGATATGTGGAAATGTTTGGCATGACATTTTTTTCTGCAATAAGAAAAGAGGCAAAAAGAACGCCGTCGAGAGATTTTAAGGATCTTTTATACGGGATAAATACTGTTTCATCCACAGGGGGCGACCTCACCACCTTCTTGAAGCAGAAAAGTGAAGAATATCTGAATGACTACAGGAGAAGAATAAGAAAATACTCACAGGACCTGTCATTATTCGTGGAGATATACCTTACTCTTATTATAACAGGCTCTATATTTTTTATAGTCCTGTCTTCCGTCATTTCTGCCATTTCTGGTGGCATGGGAACAATAGTGGTTCAAAGTTTCGTGGTTTTTATACTGCTTCCAATTCTTTCAATAGGCTTTATACTTATTATAAAATCTACATCGCCGACAGAGTAGGTGAAAAATATGGAGAAAGAGAAAAAAATTTTATTTGCGTCTGTTACCTTATTTATGATTTTGATGATAATGGCATTCATATTCTCAAAAATAACCGCTCTTTTTATAAACATGATTTTTCTTGCTATTTTAGTTCTTATTATACCATATTCTTTGTACAGGTTTCTTGAATTCAGAAAAATAAAGATATACGAAAGCGAATTTCCAAATTTTCTCAGGGATTTATCAGAGTCGCAAAGAGCAGGGCTTAGTATAATACAGGCAATTAATGCATCAGCAAAATCCGATTACGGACCGCTTTCAAGAGAAATAAAAAAAATGAGCGACCAGCTTAGCTGGAATATACCCCTTGAAAAGGTTTTGGTAAATTTCTCAAAGAGGATGCGCGAAAGCAAAATAATTGTAAGGTCGCTTCTTATAATAGACCAAGCAAACAAGTCCGGAGGAAATATAGAGGATACAATGGACTCGTTGGCAAACAGCATAGAATCAATAAAGGATGTTCAGGAAGAGAAGAAAATACTTCTTAATCAGCAGGTTGTTATGATGTACGCAATATTCTTTATATTTTTAGGAATAACAATATCGCTTATAAAATTTCTTTTGCCTCTTTTGCAGTCTCAGATGGGAGTTAGCGGCAGCAGCCTTGGACTATTTTCTTTTAACACGAACCCATGTTATCCTTGCATACCAAACCAGCAGGCGTATGTTGGAGGCTCTTCATGCATCGGCTGCAGCATATTTTTTTCCATATCAACCGCATTTGATTTTGGAAAAGTTGAAGAAGCCGCTTCCTATTACAAGTCCCTTTTCTTTGCTATGATAATTATACAGGGATTTTTTTCCGGTCTTATAGCAGGCCAGATAAGCTCGGATTCTCTTATTGCGGGGATAAAACATAGTATGGTAATGGTCCTTTCAGGATTCATTATTTTTTTAACAGTGGTAAAAATAGGAATTATATAGTGATTAACGATGAAAGGCATAGTCAATATAGAGTTTATCCTTTCCGTTGTAGTTTTTCTTACAGTTATTTCTTTTGTAACAATTACAATAATAAACAATATACCTGTTTTTGAGGGAGAGTTCATAAATAATAAAATAAAGATGAGGGGATATCAGATATCTTATATACTCCTTTTTGATGAAGGATTTCCGAAAAATTGGAGCTATGAAAATATTTTGCGTTTCGGGCTTTCATCTGGAAACCCTTATTTTATAAATAACACAAAAATCCTTGAGCTGGAAAAATATTGTAATAAAAATTATACGGATTTCAGAAAGATGGTCAATGGCAACATAAGGCTTAATTTTTCATACATGAATGAAACCACCATGATTTACTGCAGGGGCATTGAAGGAAAAGAAAGGTTTGAATCAACCATAAACAGGTTTGCTGTCGATGATAATAATAGAATAATAAGGCTGTCAATAACAATAGAGGAATAAGATTGTATCCAATTGAAGCATGATTTTCGTCGGGAAGGGTATTGTCGAACCGTATGAAGCACTTCGTGCTCCAGTCTGCGTGACAATACCCTTAGCAGCTAGCATCATCATCAATAGATGATGATGCTCACGACGAAAATCATCATACCTATATTGGATACAACAGAGGAGTGAGAGGTTTTTTTAATGAAAGGATTTATAAGAATTCTTGAGGCAATAATCGCATCCATTATTTTGTTGACTGCATTGTCGTTTTTTTTCAAACCACAAATTATATCTACGGGGTGGGACAGTATTTTATTAAAAACAACAGCCAATGATATTGTAGCATCCCTGTATTTTAATGGCTCCATGTCAAAATTTGTCTTTGAAAATGATGATAAAGGCATGAACGAATATTTTGGAAATGCGCTGCCAAAAACAACCGGATATTCAGTTTCTGTGTACAATATCCCCAGCCATAATATTTATATCGGTACATTGAGCAATGATGATGAAATCATGCTAAGAAGCGTGATTGGAAATGAGATAAAATATAGGGACAGGCAGATATTTTTATATGTTAAGAATATGACCATGGCTGATATAGATCCAAAAACAAAAATAATTTTTATTTACGGCTATACAAACCTGAATCCGTATAAAACCACCATAAATAATTTTCTTGACAAAGGCGGAACAATCATTTTAATTTCATCATTGGCACAAAACCAGGTAAATGACGGGATTCTCAACGAAACATTTGACCTGGTCTGGGGCGGAAGCGGCTCAGGCTCTGGAAATTTATATAATATTGACAACACAAAAGCCGCTTCATATAAAATATCAAACTATTTCCAGAACATATCTAGCTTCAGTAAAAGCACATCATTTGATTTTGATGGGGCAAGCAGCATACAGGTAGATGAGAAGACTGTAATAAAATCCAGTTTTGGGTCAAATTCATATGTAAAAATAAACGAGCATGTGACAAGATATGGCAATGGAAAAACAGTATGGATGGCCGATTATACATCTCGAAATGAAGAGAATGAGCTTTTGAAAGCCCTGATCCTATGGGGCAGCGAAGATTTTAAAATGGATTTATATGACAAAAAAATTCCCGATGAATATACAAAAGTTTTTTATGCTGGCGGCGGGGCAGAGCCTTTTTTGTTTGAGCTTACAATCTGGAATATTTTCTGAATATCTACCTCAAAAGCAGCTGCAGGCTTCTCGAGATCCCAATTATTTAAGACAGAAGGATGTATCTCTCCTACCATACCAACTAATTTTTTATCGGCTATTATATCAGCGCAGCGCCCCGGAAGAAAGCTGCCATGTGAGCTTTTTTTCAGCTTGTAATTTATTCCAAGGATTTTCATAAATGCATTCATTACAGATGATATTTCATCATAGCTTATTTTGCTATCTGTTATAGTGCAGCACATCTTTCTATTATCTTCTGTTTTCGTCTCTTTTTTTTCGTTTATTGCAACACAGTCGCCTATTTCAAAAACTTTCTGAGGATATTCTATATGCATATTATTTGTCAGAAATTCTAAGCAACTGGGAAGCAACCAAGAGCGCAGCACTGACCAGTTTATGCTAATGTAATTTTCTATCTCTGCTATTTTTTCTTCCCTTATATTCATTTTTTTAAAGAGATTTTCCCTGCTCGTTAGCGTGTATGTCATTATTTCCTGGAATCCCAACCCAATAATAATTTCTCGAACTTTATCAGAGAAATCTTCTTCCAGCAGCGAATCGCCTATGGTTGCTATTCTAGGTTGCTCTGGCTTCATGTTGTTGTATCCATAGGCTATTGCAATATCTTCTATGATATCCCTCTGATGCATGATATCAGAACGATAAGCAGGATATTTTATAATTATTTTTTTTCCTTTTTTTGTCCCATTCAACCTTGCCTTTTTTAGAAGCTCCGATAAATCTGAATCAGAAAAATCAATGCCAATTATTTTTCTGCAGTAATCAGTATCAACACCAATATTCCTTTCAGAAAAATCAGGAGTGATTATTTCTTTATCATAAAGAACTTCCACGGAAAATACCTTCCCTCCCCTGTCAGCGAGCGCTGCAACCATAATATTCAAAGCTGTTTTTATCCTTTCAATGTCATAGCCAGTGACCTCAACAAAAACGTTTTTTGTTTTTTCTGTCACCTTGCCTGTAAAATCAGAGTTTATTATCGGCGGCATCGAGAGCACCCCGTTATTTGAATCTATGAGCAACGGGTATTCACTATGCTTGTCAATCAGATGCCTGTATTCCTTTCCTTTTGGGTGTTTTTCCAGAATTTCTTTTGGCGTTAATTCTTCTTTGAAGTCTAAAGGAATAAACTTTATGCCTTCCGGTTTTACAGTCGTATACCTGATTGGCGGAGAAATTTTGTCCATGTCATAGACGCCTATAGCGGCTAATTTCCTGTTTCTTCCATAGGTCTGGCAGATTTTTTCCTGAAGCTGTATCATCTGTATTATAGATTCTTCTGTGAAATTCAGGCCTTTTACAATTGCCGCAGCTATTTTTGGCCTCACATTATTTACTTTTTTGTCAACAATAACAGCAGTTTTTGAATCAGACACCAAAAATTTAGGCAACCCCCTTTCCAAGCCATAATAGCCTTTTAACTGTCGTGCTATTCCTTCGCAAGACCATAAGTCAGGGCGGTTAGAATCTTTGACATCTATTGTCAATATGTCGCCATCAATTTCATCCAATTCGCACTTTGCATAAAGCAGGTTGTCTTCCAGCTGCTTTGCGGTTATTTTTTTGCCTAAAAGGCTTTGCAAATCTTTTAGCGAAACATTTATCTTCGGCATCAGGCAACAACCTCCCGCAGCCATTTCAGGTCATTTGAAAACAGATAGCGAATATCTTTTACGCCTAATGCAAACATGGCTAATCTGTCTAAACCAAGACCCCATGCAATCACCGGAATATCTATGCCAAGCGGCTTTGTTAATTCTTCACGGAAAATTCCTGCGCCGCCGAATTCAATCCACCCCATTGTAGGGTGCTTTGCAGACATCTGAACGCTTGGCTCTGTGAAAGGAAAGTAATCCGGATAGAACTTTACTTTTTCTGCATGCGCTATTTCCTTTGCAAACATTTCAAGCATGCCCAAAAGATTTCGAAATGTAAGCGTTTCATCGAGTATTATGCCTTCTATCTGATTGAATTCTATCAGGTGGGTTGCATCCAGCACGTCTGGACGGAAGCAGCGTGAAATTGCAAAATATTTGCCAGGCACGTCAGCTCTGGGCAGCATCCTTGCGGAAATCGCCGTGCCTTGTGCACGTGGCATAAGCCTTGCAGCTTTCTTTTCATCCCATTTATATTTCCAATAAGTCTCGTGGCTTTTTCTGACAGCATTTACAATCTTTCTGTCAGGCAGAGAGCCATAAACAGGGTATTTCATTGAGTAAGTGCTGGTCCAGTCCCGGGCAGGATGGTTCTGAGGCTGAAACAATGCGTCAAAGTTCCAGAATTCCATATCTATAATAGGGCCCATGCATTCTACAAATCCCATTGACAAAAGCTTTTTTTTCATTTCAGAAATAAATTTCTGGTAAGGATGAGATTTTCCCGGATAAATTTTTTTGCCCGTAACTTCAACATTATACTCTCTGAATTTGACATTTTTCCATTGCCCAGTTTTTATCAGTTCTTCTGTCAGAAATGTTACTTCTTTTCCTGCCAATTTTTCCGCTCTTTTTTGCATGGTTTCCCTTTCTTCTTCTATGAGATGGCGGCTGAGAAGCAGAAGAATAATATCATCATCAACATTTTTCCCTTTATTTATTTTTTCAAGTGCTTCTTCTTCCGGGATTTTTTCAGGCATTTTTTTCAGAATTATGATGCCTTCCTTTATCTCTATCCAATTATTTTTCTTCGCCCACTGCAAAGCTATGGAAAAATTATCTATTTTTTTCTTGGCATCTTCAATAGAAGCAGGCAGGATACCCAGCAATTTCTTTTCAGGAAGCCCGTTTTCTAAGTATCTTCTTCCCTCTTCTGTCAGAATATATTTTTTCATCATTAAACCTTATTTTTCAGTTTTTTAAAACTTTATTAGAATTATAAACCAAGATAAGTTATGTCAAAAGAAAGCATTGAAGAGATAGCCAAGAGCAGGGGCTTCTTCTGGCTATCATCGGAAATCTATGGCGGGCTTGGCGGATTTTATGATTACGGGCATATAGGTTCGCTCCTCAAAAAAAAATGGGAAAATTTATGGAGAAAATATTTTTTGAGCCTTGACGAAAATTTCTATGAAATCGAGCCCTGTAACATAATGCATGAGAATGTGTTCAAGGCCTCTGGCCATATTGATTCCTTTGTCGACCCGATAGTGAAATGCAAGAAATGCAAGAAGAGCGAGCGCGCCGACCACATAATAGAAGAGCAATTGAAGGAGAGCTTTGAAGGGCTTTCTGCCGAGGAATTAACAAAAATAATAAAGAAGCACAATGTGAAATGCCCTGCCTGCGGCGGAGAGCTCGAAGAGGTAGGAATATTGAATATGATGTTTCCTGTGAAGGCAGGCGATGCGACAGCATATCTGCGCCCCGAGACAGCACAGGGCGCCTATGTTAATTTTCTGCGCTGCTATGAACATCTAAGAAGAAAAATACCCTTCGGGCTTGCGATTGTTGGCAAAGCATACCGCAACGAGATAAATCCCAGAAATTCTTTGATTCGCATGCGCGAGTTCACGCAGGCAGAATTGCAGATATTCTTTGACCCTTCAAAAATGGAAAAACATGAAAAATTTTCAGAAATAGAAGAAAAAAAGCTAAGAATAAAATTTTCCGGAAAAAACGAGGAGTGGATTCTTTGCGGCGATTTAAATCTTCCGAAGATGTATGTCTACTACCTCCAGAAAATACAGCATTTTTATCTGGATATACTTAAAATTCCGGAAGAAAAATTCCGCTTTCGCGAGCTTTCCGAAGAAGAGCGCGCATTTTACAATAGAATCCATTTTGATATTGAGCTGAAAATATCAGGCATATGGCGAGAAGTCGGCGGACTACATTACCGCACAGACCACGACCTGAAAGGGCATGAAAAAATATCAAAGCAGAAGATGCAAATAAGCGAGAATGGCAATAAATTCATGCCGCATGTCCTTGAGCTCAGCTTCGGCGTTGACAGAAATATATACGCTTTGCTTGATGTCGGTTATCACGAAGAAAAAGTAAAGGAAGAAGAGCGCATAATATTCAGGCTGCCAAAAAATCTAAGCCCCTTTGACTGTGCCACTTTTCCTTTAGTAAGCAAGGACGGGCTGCCGGAAAAGGCGAAAGAAATCAAAAAAATGCTTTCTTCCATGTTTTCCGTTTTTTATGACGAGTCTGGTTCTATTGGAAGAAGATATCGCCGCATGGATGAAATTGGCGTTGCGGCTTGCATCACAATCGATCACCAGACACTGGAAGATGGCACGGTGACATTACGCGACCGCGACTCGATGAAGCAGGTCAGGATAAGAACAGATGATTTGTGCAATGCGCTTTATAAATTCCTGAACGGAGAAGAACTGGGGAAGCTTTAACATGGACTTCTTCGCGCACATATTCTGGAGTATTATAGTTTATGGAAAGTTTCTCGGATTCGCCGAATTAGTGCAAACAGCCTTTTTTTCCGTATTGCCTGATTTGTTCTGGGGAATACCTGTTTTTTCTATAATGATTGGCTCAATTCTTATGGGTAAAAAAATAAAATTCACCCGTGAAAAAAATGAGCATAGAAAAAAATTCGGAAAATTATACAACATATCGCATAGCTTTGTTGCAATGTTCGTAGTTTTTTTTGCCCTTTCCATTCTCAAACTATCATTCTATTATCCCGTACTTCTTGGATGGGGACTTCATCTGGTAATAGATATGATCGTGCATAAGGAATCGTACTTTGAGCAGAAGCCACTTTACCCTTTATCGGACTTCAGGGTGCGAGGCTTTTTTCTTCACCTGAACAAAAAGTTTGTGATAATAAACTGGTCAATCATAATAATTTTGATGACGGTGTTGTATTTTATCTAAAAGAAAATTAGAAAGAGTTCACGAAACCCGCTTTTTATTTTTCTGGATAACCATATTCTCTATAGTATAATGTCTCACAAAGATCTTTACTTTGTGCTGCATTGCTTTCGCTTTGTTTAGCACATAAGGAAATATCCTTTAAACTTATGGCAAGATACCTATAGCATAAATCTTTATACTCAACATCTTGTATTTTTTCACAATTATTTGGATTATCTGAATAAGCTGCAATTTTGAATCTACAATAATCAATACAAAAATCCTGCTTAAAATTTTTACAATTTTCGAAATCTTTGCTATTTACAGCATCAAGAAATCCTGATTCAGAATCACAGGGACTGCCACATCCAACTTCTGTACCAGAACCACAGAAACCACTACGAGATATATTCCATAAATATATTCCACTTATAATCAAGGCCAAAATAACAATAGAGCATATTCCTATTTTAATTTTGTTTTTCATACTTTTATTAGTATTTATTATTATAAAAAGATTTTATCATCAAATTACCATAACTTTCATCATGATAATCTTTCGATTTCACCGTCTTCTCATCATCTTGCTCTTCTTTTCCGCTTCGTGATGGCTTATTTTGCCATGCTTTTTTATTATTTCCCTTTCCAGTTTGTTCAACGCTTCCTGCGTTGCTGTAGGCAGCTCCCAGCCGTCTGCTTTTGAGACGAAAAGGCCGAAAGGCGTCAAAATTCTTGCCCTGATAAAATAATGTGCCTTGTTTTCATGCTTGTGTATCCTGTCTATATGAATGACCAGTGACTGTGGCTCAAGAAATTTGCCTATTTTTTTCACGAATTCTTCTGCTGCCTGCCAGATCTTGCCTGCTACAAAGTCGTCTTCTTCGCCAAGATTGGTTATCTGCACATAGGCTGTTTTTTTCGGCCTGCTTGCCAGCTCTAGGATATCCTTTGGCGAAATTATATAGACATCGCCATTTTCTATAAGCACTTCCTCGTTTTTTCCAAGCAACCCTGTTATCTCGCTTATTTTTTTTGTCTTTTCTATTATTATCGGCTTTTTCATCACGGTTTCCACAGTCATTCTGTTCATGGATATTGGCTCTCCGTACGCTTTTCCACCCATACCCTTTGCTCCATAAGCCTGTTTTCCAAGAGCAATATCTATCAAATCAAGCATTCCTATAATTCCAACTACCTTGCTGTTGTCAACTATTGGCACTCTGGAAATATTTTCATAATTCATTATTTTTTTCACTTTACCTATATCATCCTTTTTCTCAACACAGCTGCATTTTGTCATGATTTTTTCTACCGTGATATCGGTATCAATATTTCTTATCAGGTCAGTTTCCGATATAATGCCGATAACTTTTTCTTTTTCTATTACAGGCAAAGCCCTCTGTCCTGACTGCAAAAGAAATTCTGCTGCTTTTTCTGCTGTTTCGTTGCTGCCTATAATTGATGTCGATGTCATGAAAGAAGAAACCCTTGCCTTTGCTGCGTCAATGTCTTTTGTCATGATTTTTTTCAAAAGAAGCATACCTTTCATATTGTTGCCATCTATTACAGGCAGCTGGTGCACCCTGTATTTTTTCATTTTTGTTAATGCTGAAGATAGAGTCTCATCCGGTGAAACAGAAACTACGTTTTTTGCCATGATGTCATAGACTTTTATAAAAATCACCTTTGATTACGGTTTGTGCCTTGTTATCTGATAATATGTGCAGTCATTTTCATTATCTACAAGCGCCCACAGCATTCTTGCCCTTATGTTATGTGCCAGTCGCACAGCTCTTGAGAGCTCTTGAAATGAGCAGGTATAATCCTCTGGCACGGCAAAGACAATCCATTTTGTATGCTCTTTGGCAGATTTAGGACCCTTTTTCAACTGTACACCTCTCTCATAGACGCGGAAATCGCAGCCGAACTTAAAGCCAGTGCGAACTAGAAGTCCTCTTTCTCTCAAATCCTCATAAACACGATAGCGCTCAGGAAATCTTTTGTCCAAAGCAACCGAATGGTTATACAAGTCTTGGAATGTTATTGGATTGCCATCTTTCAAAACCTTTATTCTTCCCCTCTTCAGCAAAAGCAATGCCTCTATCAATGCGAGTTCCAGCCTGTCACCAAGCAGCTTGCCATAAAATCCAGGCTCGTAAACCTGCTCGAAATTCTTGAAAACCGCAACCTTGTCTTCTTCCAAGAATGATTCCACATCCCTTACCTTTTCAGGCGGCAGTTGAGCTGGTTCTTCTATATTAACTTCCTCGAAATTTTCCTGCTCATGTTTTTTCTTTTTCTTGCTCATAATTATCAGCCATATAATTCAAGGAAAAGCATTTATATTAATCATCCTGTTGTTTCGCCTGTAGCGCAGTCAAGAGTTTTGTTTCCCACACAAACTATTTTATCGTCCCTGACATCCCAATTAATTATTTCATTTCCAGGCGTGCAGCATATATTCTTTACCGAATCCTTTATGACGCTTTTGAATGATTTTGACAGGCTCTCAAATTCGCTGGCATTGCCTTGACATGATACAAGCTGTGAATTTATGATATTTTTCTGTTCAACCACTGAAATTTTCTCGCTTTCGCATGAAGCAATTTTCTGCTGCCCTGAGACAAACTTGTTGCTGCATGAGCCAAGCTGCTCTGCCTTTCTTTCCAGATTCTGGCTGCATATCTGCGCTGCAGCGATGCTAGCATTAAGCTCATTCTTCATGTTTTCAGCTTTTGTTGCCGCATTGTCACCATATGTACTGAGGCCTGTTATGGTTTGGATACTCAAAAACATCGAGAAGGAAAAGACAATTATCACAACCGCTATTAATGCGTATAATTTTGTCGAAGAAAGAATATTCTTTATCCCGCCGCTCTTTGGCTGAAACTCATAGCCCATATTGTTTATTGTGCTCGGATGTTTTTAAGGCTTAATGGGTCGAGTGGGATTTGAACCCACGACACCACGGTCTTCAGCCGTGTGCTCTCCCAGGCTGAGCTACCGACCCAAGCGCCTCCGGCAGGAATTTCGTCAAGCCCTTTTAATAATATCGCGAAGCCCCAAAGTTTTTGGGGTTCACCAAGACATTTTTACCAAAAAGGACTTGGTCTCGAACCTGCGACCACCTGATTAACAGTCAGGTGCTCTACCTGCTGAGCTACAGAGGCATTAAGTTGATTATTTTCATATAATATATTTATAAGCATTTGATTTATAGAAAAGCAATGGCAATGAAAACAGAAAATTACAGGGATATAGTCCTGCTGAAAATGCTGGACTATAACATGGGAAGGCTGAGGATGCCGCAGTCCTATAGAAGCTCGCTGATGACACATCTGGAACTAATAAAAAACAAGCACAGGGGAACCTATCTTCATTCGCTTACAGTAGGCATATGCACCGCTAATGCAGCAAGATATCTCGGCATCCCCGAAGAATCAATGCTTATACCAAGCTTCTTGCATGATTTCGGCAAGCTGGATATGGATATAAATATTCTGAAAAAAACAACGCCGCTCACTGCAAAAGAGCATGAAGAAAAAAAGAAGCACCCTTTGGCGGGTTATAATTATCTAAAAGAATTATATCCTCTCGACTCTCAAGTTATACTGCTTCATCACAGGCATCAGCCGAAGCCGTATCCGGATATAGACGAAAATTCTTTTCCCAAGGATATACAGGAATGCTCGAAAGCGGTGTCTTTAGTAGATGCATTCGATTCCCTTACGCACAGAAACAACAGTTTTGCCAATAACAAGGAATATCAGGACAGGGAAAAAATAAAGAAGAAGATGAAAGAAATTAGGCCAATGCTGTATGATATGGCCAGCGAGCTGATAGACAAAGGCATACTCAGGAAACTTTTATGATTTCAGTCCAAAAAGTCCTTCTTCTTCAGCTTTGACGGCAGATAGGTCTCAGACATGAATTTTAATCCCCTGTGCGACAGCGCCTCTATTTCTGCCTTGATGCCCTTTTCAATCATAAGATTT
>DATDUE010000065.1:0-3858 GCA_035290505.1 archaeon
AAATATTTAAAAAGAGTGTATAGTGCCGGGGCGCGTTGTTGTAGACCCCTATCAAATATTGAAAAGAGATCCATGGATAAGACTGCATAAGTATACGCTGGGTAATGTGGCAAAGGAGTTGCTGAACGAAGAAAAAGGCGATGTTGAATACAGCGAGATGCCGAAGCTGTGGAACGGCTCGAAAGAGGATTTATCAAGGTTTATAGAATATTCAAGAAAAGACGCTGTGCTCAACATAAAACTTATTCTTGAAAGAAGGCTGCTTGACAAATTTGTAGAATTGTCAAAGCTGTCAGGCGTGCTTATGCAGGACTGCTTCGGCGGGCAGACAAACAGGGTAGAGACAATGCTTTTGCATGAATTCAGAAAAAGGAATTTTGTCATGCCGCCCAAGCCAGAAAGGGCGGAAATGATGAAAAGGAATAAAGAGAGAGAAAAAAAAGGATTAAAAGGCGCGGTCGTGCTCGAGCCGAAAAAAGGGCTTCACGCCGAAGGCTGCACGCTCGTTTTAGATTTCAAAAGCCTTTATCATTCATTGATGAGAACATATAATATTTCTCCTGATTCTGTTCTTTTGGAGGACAAAGATGTAAAAAAATACACATCACCCACAGGCGCATGCTTCATAGACAACAGCATATATCAGGGAATATTTCCACAGATACTTTCAAAGCTCATCGAAACAAGGCAGGCAATAAAAAAACAGATGAAAACCGCGGAAGGAAACGAAAAAAGGTCGCTGAATGCAAAGCAACTGGCAATAAAGGACATGTCCAATTCATTTTATGGCTACAGCGGATATGTACGGGCAAGGCTTTATCTGATAGATGTCGCGAACAGCATAACAGGCTATGGAAGGGAAAACATCGAATTCACCAAAAATCTTATTGAAAAAAACTTTGATGTTGATGTGGTATATGGGGACAGCGTCACAGCTGACAGGTTTGTCACATTGATGAACAAAGAAAATTTCATAGAAGTTAAAAATATAGAAGAGCTTTTTGAGCAGCACAAGGAAAAGACAATAATGACAGCAGACGGCAAGGAAAGGATATTTCTCAATGGGTTTAAAGCGCTCACGATAAATCAGGAAACAAAAAACCCCGAATGGTCTGACATAAAGGAGATTATCAGGCACAAAACAAAAAAGAAAATATACAGGGTTAACCAGAAATTCGGCGAGACGGTTGTCACAGAAGACCATTCGCTTATAACAGATGACAATGGCAGATTTAACGAAACGAAGCCTTCAGAGCTGGAAGGCAAAAAAATTGCAAGGGTTGAATGCATACCACCTGTCAGGAAAATAGAAGAAATAGACATGTACGAGTTACTGAAAAATTATGAATATAGGCATTTATATAAAGGCAGGGCAAAGACAGCAAGATTTCATTGTGATAATGAATATGTATGGTTCGGGTGGATGAACAGGAAAAGTCATATAAAAATCAGGCGATTTATAAGCACAGATTCACCAGAATTTGATGCATTATGCAAGCTGATGGGCGCTTACATAGCTGAAGGCTCATCATCAACAATGGAAACCGCAGACAGGTATGGATGCAGCATAGCAACAGGCGACATAGAGTGGCTCAAAGAGTTGCAGCTCGCTTACGAAATGCTTTTTGAAAATACAGAATCATGTATTATACAGTCTTCCAATGGCATAAGAGAGCTTTCTTATGGTGACAAGAAAATTCTTTATTATGACAAGACCTGCAAGCTGCAGATGATGAATTCGCTGGCTGCTGTCGTATTCAAAGTCCTTTGCGGGCAGAAAAGCTCAGGAAAACAAATACCTTCTTTTATGTTTCATGTGAAAGAAAGCAAGCAAAATATAATGTTGTTTCATATGCTAAAAGGCGATGGCTATATAGAAAAAAGCATCAGGTATAGAGATGATTACAAGTCAAAAAATTTCAGGTATGACACGAAATCACTCCTGCTTATTTCATGCATTTCGCTTTTGCTTACAATGCAGGGCAAAAAATATACAATAAAATTCAGGAAAGGAAAGCAGGTTTACAGGATTACAACATGCTCAAATTATAACAAAAGATTAAGAACATTAATATCAGAAGAGCATTATGACGGCTATGTATATGACATAGCTGTTGACAAAAATCATATGTTTGTGGATGCCTGCGGACAAATACTTCTTCATAACACTGATTCATTATTCGTAAAAACACCAACCACAAACCTCAATGATGCAAAAGAGCTTGGCGAGAAAATATCAAAATTTGTAACTGAAAAATTGCCGGGCTATCTGGAACTGGATTTTGAAAAGATATACAGGACTTTTCTCATTCTCTCGAAAAAACGCTATGCCGGATGGAAATTCGAATATTCTGAGGGCTGGAAAGATTCCATAGATATGCGCGGCATCGAGACGGTGCGGCGTGACTGGTGCCCACTTGTATCGGAAACGATGATGAATATACTTAATATAATACTGAAAGAGGGTGATGTGCAGAAATCCATCGATATGATGAAGATCATTCTCGAGAAGCTGAGAAAAAATGAAATACCCCTAGAAAAACTGACAGTGGTCAAAGGCATCACGCGCGGCATCGAAAGCTATAAGGGAATGCTGCCGCACATAGAGCTGGCAAGAAAGCTGGCAGAAAGGAACCCTCATGACCCGCCGAAAGTCGGCGACAGGCTTGGTTTCGTCATAATTAAGGGTAACCACTTGCTGTCAAAAAGGGCAGAGGACCCGAAATACATAAAAGAAAAGGGGCTTCAGATAGACTCCGATTATTATATAAACAGCCAGCTGCTGCCGCCAATAGAAAGGATTTTAGAAGCCGTAGGCATAGAAAAGGAAGAATTGTTGGGCGGAGGGCATCAGATAAGCATTTTTGACCTTCTGAGCGGGAAAAAGAGAAAAATGAGGCATGAGATAAGCATTGTTGAAGGCAAAAAAGAGAAATCAGAAATGGTTTTGGACGGCTGGGAGTGCTTTTCATGCGAGAAATGCCATGCAGAATACAAAAGAATGCCTCTTAACGGGGTATGCTCATGCGGCTGGAAGCTGCTCATATGCTATCATGGCAGCATAGGCGATAAAATACGGGTTGTGTAATTTTGCTATAATTCCGTGAAACCTATTTTTCATTAAATAAATGCTTAAATACAGGAAAACGATACTCTACTTATGATTTTTATGGCAAACAGACATATAAAAATAATTAACGGGCGAAAATATTATTACGAGTCAATAAGAATGGGAAAGAAAGTGACAAGCAGATATTTAGGCCCTGTAGAAGCGCCGATGAGAAAACCAAAAGAGCAGAAAGAAGAGGCAACAGCAGAGGATGCGCAGCAGCCCGAAGATGATTATATAGGATAGAAACAGAAAATGAGATAGAAAAATTCCATTCTTATAGAAAATTTCCTGAACAGCCCACAGTTTCAGACATCGGCAAATAACATCAAACTATATCCTCCCATTCCTTTATGGCTTTTTCATACCTTTCATGCGTCCCCACGTCATAGACTTTTTTATCATGAGGATAGCCAAAAATTTTATTCGTTTTCAAAACCCTTTTGTACAGATCTTCAAGCATATACTTGTTTTTTGATATGAATTTTATTGCCTCAGGCTCAAAAACCATCAGCCCGGCATTAATAAGATTTGAGGGCGCGTTTTTCTTTGGCTTTTCCACGAAATCAATTATCTGGTTTCCCCGAAGTCTGACAACTCCATAAGAGCTCGGATCATCTACGGTAACCAAAAGAATTGTTATAAGCGCTTCATTTTTCTTATGGAAATCATAAATCATATCTATTTCCGGATTCATGAGTGTGTCGACATTTATAACAATAAATGTTTTTTTAAGAATTTTTTTCATA
>DATDUE010000066.1:0-2597 GCA_035290505.1 archaeon
AAAATAACGAGAAAAATAAACGACAAAATGGCAGTCAGATTTGTGGGAAAGAATATTTATTCAGTAATCTCTAAAAAAACATACAAAAGCGATGATTGCGGATTGATTGGAAAAATAGACAGCCCATTTGATAAAGAGAAAAAAATACTTGTTGTTGCTGGCAAGCGATTTTCTGGCACGCGCGCGGCGATACTTGCATTAATAAAAAAATTTGACGAAATTTCAAAAAAGAATTTTCATGTCGTTGAAGGCGTCGATTCTGACTATGACGGGATAATAGATGATGTGAGGATATTGGAGTAATTATTTTATCATTTTCCTTACTTTCTCAACAACATTATTACCTGTGCATGTCCAGCCTTTTTCTTCTGCGTATTTCCTAAGTTCATTAGTCGGGTTTATTGGGACAGGAAAGCCTACTTCTTCGAAAAGTTCTATGTCATGTTCTGTGTCGCCGAAAGCGAATGAATAATTCAAATCAATGCTATGTATGTCTGCATATTCCTTCAGGACTTTTTTCTTTTCACCTTCTTTAGAGAAGTCGTTGCCATTCAGGCTGGCGGCAAATATTTTATTATCTACAAAACCGAGCTTCTTTGCTGTGTATTTTACAATTTCATCGGCATTGCCTGAAATCACTATTTTTTCGTCGAACAAGGAAACAAGATCTTTCGCATACGGCAGGATAATCATGCTCTTTTTGCAGAACTCGTCAGCAAGCTCATCCCTTTTATCATCGAATTTTCCTATGTTGCTGAAATAGACACCATAAAGAGCCTTTACCATGTTCATGTAGGGCATTTCACCTTTTATGAATCTGTTTATGCTTTCCATGGCTTTTCTATAATCATCATAAGGAATAAATTCCTTTTCATGAAGAAATTTTATATATTCTTTGCCGCCTGTTCCATGAACAAGAGTTCCGTCAACATCGAAAGCAGCTAGTCGTTTCATAAAAAACACCAAGAAGGAAATTTATTTCAATACCTTTTGATATGCTTGATAAAATCATTCGAAAGCCCGCGGGCTCCCTGAAAATATACGGCTACTTTATTTACATCAGAATTATGTTTTCTATCAGTTTTTTCTATTTCCTTTTGCATAGCGACAGCAATTTCTTCAACTTTTTTCAGATACCCTTTTTTGTCAAACTCATAAACCATTTATTTCACCTTATTCCGCCAATTCAATACAGGCAGTGCGTTTTCCGCTATTAAGGATTCTGCCTTCATCAAGGAGCTCTTTCAGCAGATGGCTAAGATATTCGGATTGTAATTCATCTTCTTTCGGAGTGAAGTAGCTCAAAGTCCCAGCTTCAGCGAATATATCAGCCACACGAACAAATCCTTTTCCATCATTGAGCTTGACAATAATTCCATATAATGTTTCTTTATGACAGTATTTTGTCATTTTCTCAGCAACAACATTATTCATCTTATTTCCCCTCATCATCTTCCTTTGCCTTCTTCTCGACCTCTTCCTCTATGTTCAGCGCCTCGGCCATTTCCTTGTAGCGGTTGCGAATCGTCACTTCTGTGACGCCCACGACATCAGCGACCTCTCTCTGCGTTTTTCTTTCGCCTTCAAGCACGGAAGCAATATAAATGGCAGCAGCTGCGCAGCCGCACGGGCCCTTCCCAGAGATAACATCCTTTTCCTTGGCATTCCTCAGGATTTTAATTGCCCTCATCTGAGTCCTGTCGGACAACTTCAGCATTGAAGAAAAGCGGGGTATGTACGTCTCTGCCCTTGCAGGCAATATACGAATGTCTAATTTTCTTGAAATATAACGATAGGTTCTGCCCAATTCCCTTTTTCCAATGCCAGATGCCTGCGAAATTTCTGTAAGAGTCCTTGGCGTTTCGTATTCTCTTGATAAAGAGTAAACCAAAGCGGCAATTATAGATTCTATTGAGCGGCCGCGGACAAGCCCTTTCTGCAAAGCCTTTTCATAAAGCTTTGCCACATCTTCGTGCAGAGTTTTAGGCAAACCCAGGAAAGAAACCAATCTCTGCAGTTCGCTGAGCGCAAAAGACATGTTCCTGTCCTTGCTTGTTAAAAGGCGCTTCTGCCACTTGCGAATGCGGAAGAATTGTGACCTTTTTTTAGCCGAAACCTTGAACAGCTCGCTCGCGCCCTTGCCTATCTCAGTTGTCAGTCCTTTGTCATGCCTTTTGTGCGTGAGCGGCGCTCCTGTTCTTGCTCTCTTAATCTTCTGGTCATGGTCAAAAGCACGCCATTCCTGGCCCACATCGACCATGGACTCCTCAATAACCATGCCGCACTTTGCGCAGATGCTTTCCGCCTTCTCAGCATCCTTGTAAAAGTGCTTTGAGCCGCATTCGGGACATTTGAATTCTGCCATAAATATCACCATAGAAGATAAATCAAAGTTTTATGCATTTTCACGAAAGTCATTTTTTCACCGTTTGTTACCCACACGCAGTAACATGACTGGAAACGGGTGTTATAATCATTACAAGCGTAAAGTATTTAAAGATTTCGGTTTTTGGCTATTTTTTGCTTAAAAAGGCTTTTATAGTTGAATAAATGTTAATATTGAATGCTTAAAATAACGCTTTTTGCGCTCGGCATCG
>DATDUE010000067.1:0-3935 GCA_035290505.1 archaeon
CCTTAGAGATAGGGATATCCCTTCTCTCGGGTTCGAACCTACGTCAATTGGTCCAGAGCCAATTATGCATGATCACAAGACGCATCTTCGATGCGTCATACGCTTTGACCACTACACCACGGGGCTATGAATTTTATATGAATTTCTGTAAGAATATATATAAAAACAGGTTTATTATCCGTAAACTTCATCAGAAATCTGCTTTGATAATTTCAGAACATCTTCGCTGCTTATTTTTCCCATGTCATATTCTTTGAACACTTTGCTTATTTTGGAATGATATTCATTGTCTCTAATAACTTCTGATATATCTGCGGCAAGAAAAGGGGAAAATGCGCTTAATGAATAAACCAGAATTTTTGCTGTCTTTTTCATAATTTACAACTCATCCAGCATTTTTGTGCCCTTCTGCGTAATTGCATAGCACGTGGAGCCAAGAGGACGGACAATAGCTATGAACTGTTTTTTCATCAGATTGTCTGTTGCTGAATCAATAACGCTGCTTAAATCTCTTGATGAACCGTTATTCTGCAGATATTTTTGTATTTCTGATTTTGTTATCAGCTGATTTTCAGCCACCTTCTTCAGTATCTTTGCCTCTATAGGATTTAGCAAGCTCATCTAAGCCACCAGATCTTCCCTTATTTTCTCGGCAATCTTCTTGCCTGAAAGCACTTCTATTATTTTTAAAGCGAATTCTATTGATGTGCCGGGCGCTTTTGATGTGATAATATTTCCATTAACAACAACTTTTGCATCCCTCGGCTTTGGCACGAGATTTTCCATGCCTGGATATACCGCTACGATCTTGTCGTCTATCACGCCAGCTTTTGCCAATACCACGGGCGCTGCGCATATTGCAGCTATCAATCTTTTTCTTTGGTTGAAGGACTTTATTAAATTTATTACCGTGGAGCTGTTGCCGAGATTTTTGTATCCTGGACTGCCGCCAGGCAAAATCAAAATGTCATAGTCGTCTGCTCGCACATCGACAAGGCTTTTGTCTGCAACGACTTTTATTCCATGCGCGCCTTCGACAATAGATGACGTTATTGATGCCAGTGTGGTCGTTATGTTTGCCCTTTTCAGAACATCAGCCACTGTTATTGCTTCTATCTCTTCAAAACCGTTTGCAAGAATTATCAATGCTTTCATATCAATCGTCATTATTTACATCACAGATAGATTTAAAACTATTGCTGTCATTAGAAAAAGAAGTGATTTAAAATGTCAGTAATTGGATTGCAACTGAAATCTGTGAAAGCGAGTATTGATGAAAAGAAGATAATAGAAGGCAACATAAATGTCAATTCCTCGCCCCGAATAGAGAGCGTGGAAAAAAAAGATATCAATGTGCCTGGAATAAAGGATGTGCTGTCGATAAATTTCATTTTTGAAGTGAATTACGACCCAAAAGTCGGCGAGATAGAGATGGAAGGCGAGGTACTATACCAGACAGACAAATCAAAAGACATACTTGCAAAATGGAAAAAAGACAGAAAGCTTGAGGATGACATGGCTGTTGAAGTATTGAATGCGATTTTCAGGAGATGCCTTGTCGAGGCACTTTCGCTGTCAAATGAATTGAGGCTTCCGCCGCCGATAAGGCTGCCGATTGTGCAGAAGGCGGCTGAAGAAGATAAAAAGTCTTGAGCCTATAATATAGTACGCTTCTTCAACCCTCACAAACAATGAGTGAATTAATTATATTCTTAAAAATATAATTTGTTTTAGATATTTTATAATAAATATATTTTGTTATATATTCTGCTTCATATTTTATTCTGAAACATATTTTTTATTTAATATATTTTTAAAAGGATAAATACAAAAGAATTTGTTTTAATTTATTTTTTACAAAATATATTTCATAGTTATTTTGTATGTTTGTTGTTTGGGTAAGCCCCATCTCTCACATAAGAAATCAGTTTTCTTCTTCTATTTCTCCTGTGTTATCCGATGTCCCTTCTATATTTTCCTGTGTGCTTTCTTCCTTTATTTCTTCAGCTTTTTCGCCTTTAGACGCTCTTGTCATCTCTAACATAAGAAGGTCGTCAAAATCCTTTGCTATGCGGCGGGTCTTGCGGAAAAACGCCTTTGTCGAGGATTCTGCTCTATCCAGAAGCCTATTGGCTGTATTGCCTGTGAGCATATAGCCCTTTATGAAGCTGCTTCCGGCGGGTATCTTCACGAATTCCACAAAACCCATCGTCCGCCATTTGCGAAGCTCTTCGTATGTCTGTGATTGCGAAACGCCAAGAATCTTTGATATCTGCTCTATGCTTAGCGGCACATTATCTTTCCTGTATTTTATTAAATCTAAAAGTAGCTGAGCATGCTCGGCCCTACTTTCTTTTCGCTTTAATCCCAATCTTCGAACAAGAACATCTGACAAATCCTTTGGTGTCAGATCCTCTTTCAAATCAGGCGGCGAAATTCTTTGAAAAACAATATCGGATAATTTTTTCTTTGGCATAATATCAACTCCTAAATTTCTCTAATTTTACTCCTGCTTCTTTCATCAATTCCACACCTAAATCATGGGGATATTCCTCTTCTGAAACAACGCGCAGTATTCCTGCATTTATTATCATTTTGGCGCATGTTGTACAAGGACGAAAAGTTGTATACATTGTAGCGCCTTCTGTGCGGATGCCGTGCAGAGCTGCCTGCACGATTGCATTTTCCTCAGCATGTGAGCAGGCGCATTTATCTAACTGTTCGCCAGATTTTATTTTTCCTTCTTTTACATCAGCACAGCGCTGGCAGCCGCCCTCAAAACAATTTTTTACATTCTTGGGCGTGCCATTGTAGCCGGTAGAAATTATCTGCTTGTCCCTGACTAAAATAGCGCCCTTTGCAGGAGAAGAACAGTTAGAGCGTGTCTTCACTGCATGCGCTATTGACATAAAATACTCGTCCCAGTTGGGCCTGCTGCTCAATCATGACCAACTCCAGAAACTAAATTAGGATGTATTATATACCCAAGACCGCTGTATTGGGTTACCCTTTTGATGCGATTCATGTGCTTCAAACAGTAGTATTTGCCGGTTTTTTCATCAAAAAACATGTCATTCATGGGAAATTCATCATAGCATTTCCTGTCCGCACACATCCTGTAACCTCTTTTTACCATAAAAAACACTATCATTCTTTACCTGTAGTGGGCTTCGCATATGCCCTGATTTGGCTATCTTTGAAGCGAAACCTTGCCCATGAGCAAGAGTACTTTGTCCAGCGTATTTTTATTCTTTTCTATGTTTGGTAGTATTTATTGTCAAACCTAAGAGTAGAGCAAAAAATCATTTTCTTATGTCAGGGATGACCCTGTTTTTTTCAGAATTAGAGCGGAGCTATTTTTTCAATGAATTTAGGGTATTTTTCAATGAAGCCTGCATATTCTTCCGGGTATTCTGATTCCCATATTTTTAATATCTCCTCAAAAAACGGGAGTTCATTTTTCTTTAATTTTACATTTTCAAGAAAACATGCCAACCCATCCATGACATCAGGATGTTTTGTCGGCTTATAGTGCCTGAAAATGCTTGCTATTCCTGTGATGTGTTCTTCTCTGGCTTCTTTTGAAAAACCATCATTATTCAATAAGGAATTATAATGGCTTATAAGTTCGCTTGGAAATAAAAAAAATCCCTCTTTCTTCTTTATTTTCCTTGTCTTTTTGCCTATGCATTTGCTGAATTTTTTCTGCTGGGTTTTTGTTACATGATGATATTTAATTTCATCACAACACTTCCTTGCCAAAGCATCTACAAGCTCTTCTTTGCTAAGCGGGTATTTTTCTATTATAGTATTGCCATACTCTATACTAAGTCCATATGTGTGTTTCTCTCCTTTTCCCATACCCAAAACATATGCTTTTCTTTCCATTCCTAAACTATGAAACGAATGATATAAAAAGGCTGCTATTTTTTGAT
>DATDUE010000068.1:0-6483 GCA_035290505.1 archaeon
GCCAAGCGCGAACATATTGGAAAGCAGGTGAATCAGCGAGCCATGTAAAAAAATAGAAGTCAGCAATATCCATGGCCGGGAATAAATGTCAGCTGATTCTAAAACAAAATAATCAGTGAAGCCTTCCGAGAAATTCTGAATTATGAAAATAGCAATCATTATGCCGATGAGAATCAGCGCAGAGTATCTGGATTTCATAGAAATATTCTTATGTAAATGCTTAAGAATTACCCGACAAACACCGCCCTTTTGCTAAGATGTTTCGGCAGCGAAAGTGGCATGAACGGGAATTCTTCTGTCTGCTTTTTTACAAAATCCTGAATCTGCTTCAGTGTCATTTGTTCCTGTTTACCGCTCTCGCGGAAGCGGACAGAATATTTCTTGCTTTTCTTCTCCTTCTCTCCAAGAACGATAATCAGCGGCACCCATTCCATCTCGGCGTCCCTGATTTTCTTGCCGATGCTCTCGGTACGGTCATCTATGTCAATGCGTATGCCTTCCAATGATTCGCACAGTTTTTCAGCGTCTTTGATAAATGAGTCATTTACAGGACATATTCTTACCTGAGTCGGGCTCAGCCACAAAGGCAGCACAGATTTTTTCGGGTCTTTCATATATGTTTTCTCCAGCAAAGCATACATTACCCTCTCTATGCCGCCAGACGGCGAGCAGTGCAGTATTGTTGGTTGTTTTTTCGTGCCGTCTGTGTCCACATAGGTTATTCCATATCTTTTTGCATTTTCATGGTCTATCTGCACGGTTGCCAGAGCGGACGCTTTGTCAGCCGCATCAATAAAATTGAACTCGAATTTAGGATCGAAGTATGCATATCTGAAGCTCCACATCTCTATTAGCACAGGCTTCTTTTTTATTTTTGCCAGTTCTATGACGAATTCATTATTTTCTTTCCAGAAGTCCTGCGTGAACCTTATGGCTGTTTCATATTCATCTATGCCTAAGTCGCTCATGCATTTCGCAGATAACTTGAACTGATTTTTGAACTCATTTCTTGCTTCTTTTTCATCCCTGCACAGCGTGTGCATATCAGGCATTGTAAACGCCCTGAGACGCTTTAGTCCGACAAGCTCGCCTGCCTTTTCAAGGCGGAATGAATATCTTGTCAGCTCGTACATTTTCAGCGGCAGGTCTTTGTATGAGATTGTCATGTTCGATTTCATCAGAAATTGCCCGAAGCAGGCTGAAAAGCGCAGGAAGAATTTCTTCTTTGCTGATTCGACAATATACTGCCTTGCGGGAAAGCGATTGAGATAGTCCTTCAGCGCAGGGTGCTCAAAGTCGTACATAATTGGCGACTCTATCTCCATAGCGCCGTATTCTATTGCCTTTCCTGTCACCCACTGCTCCAGAAGGCTTTTTATCAGCCGCCCTTTTGGGTAATACCTAAGGTTGCCCGGGTCGCTGCCTGATTCATAATCAACCAATTCCAGCTTCTTCATTATTGAGATGTGCGGCGGCTCTTTAGAATAAATTCTGCTTTTCGCCATTTCATACTGGGCGAATTTGCCAAGGTTTTCATGTTTGGAGAAATCAAAACCAACAACTTTTCCGTCTTTTATTGACAGCTCATGCAGCGTGCCGTTTGGCTCAAGAATATGCCAGAAGGACTTTACTTTCTCCTCTTCTTTTAGCGATTCCGAAACAACAGCTTCGGCCTTTTCTGATATGTTTATCTCCCTCGATAATTCAGAAAGCGGGTGCCCCTTGCATTTTATTGTGAAAGCCTTGTACCAGCCGAATGGCGCGTGCGATACGGAAAAATCTTTTTTCAAGATTTGTTCTGCCTCGGCGAGAATTTTTTTAGCCGCATCCGGCGAAGCCAGCTCCTTGCTAAGGTGCGCGTAAGGATATAGAATGATATTTTTTGCCTTTACATCATCGGCGACTTTTTTTACCTCTTCCGCAAGCTTTTCTGCCGCTTGTTTTATGTTTTTCTCGTCGCCGCTCTCTACAGCAGTGAAAACCACAAGGCATTCCTCGAATCTTTTTTTCTCGCCTTTTTCCTCGGCGCTTTTTATTGCCTTTTCCTTTGGCTCGAATTCAAGGAAGTCTGAATGGATTAAAAGTATTTTCATAGGATTTTCTTGTTTGTGGATGTTTTTAACCTTTTTTTGCCTTAGAATTTGTGGTCTGTTGTGTTAGCGAGAATGTGGGTTTTGATGTCGTTATTTGTCATGAATTGGTTAGGTTCATAACCGTAGATTTTTCTGAAGCTTTTTTTGTATTCGTCAGGAGTCCTGTAATCAGATATTTTCTCGGCATATTCTTCAATTCTTTTCATGCCAACGGTCTTCAGAATTATCGATAATGGTAAAATATATTCGTAGCTCATTAAACTCAGCTTTTATAAATTAGCAAATTTATATAAAATCAAACTATAGCCCCGTGGTGTAGTACAAATCCCTTTCTTGTAAGAAAGGTCTTTGTGAACTCCAAAGAACAGGTGTTCATAAGATATTACAAGAAGATTGGGTGATGTGCAAACTGGTCAAGCATAATGGGCTTTGGTAATATCCAAAGCGTTGAGCCTTCGGGCAATGAAAAAAAGGTATTGAAGCAACCCATTGACGGCAGTTCGAAACCAATCCCTTCTTTAAAAAGAAGGTCGATGTCGTATGACGACCAAAGGTCGTCTGTCGGTGCGGAACCCCAAGAAAAAATTGGGCTTCGCCATATTATGATTGGCGAATTTCTGCCCGGGGCTATCACAAACTTAATGCATTCCTGAAAAATTCTGTATCAGGAATATCAAAATGATATTTGCCATCGATGCACGCGAAGCAGTGGTCGTTTTCATCATTAAGAACTTCTTTCATGTCTTCTATGCCAAGGTATCCGACGCTAGCTGCTCCTGTCTGTTCCGCGACATATTTTCCTATTTCTTCAATAGACCTGTTTCGACAGCCTGCTGATATAAGCTTTCTTCTTTCTGCGTGGTCAAGCCCAGTAAAGCAGGGATAGTCTATTGGCGGGCTGGCAACCCTAAAGTGAACTTCTTTTGCTCCAGCTTCGTATAAAATTTCAACTATGCCCCTTACTGTGTTTGACCTTACAATCGAATCTTCCATTACAATAATTTTCTTGCCTTTTATTATTTTCGGTATTGGTGTGTTTTTTAGCTTTACTTTTTCTATTCTTGACATCTGGAGGCTCTTTGGCGTTTCTTCATCCTTGCCTTCAGGCGACATATATGTCCTGCCCACATAATGATTTTTTGTAAGTGCGTGCTCCATCGGTATATTGGTTTCTTCATGATAGCCCTTTGCGTATTGCATTCCAGAGTCAAGGACAGGGACTATTATGTCAGCATCAACAGGATATTTTTCCGCGAGCTTCCTACCGCATTTTTTTCTTATGTTCATCACAACCTCTTTTTTGTGTGTAGAGCCATGGCTCATGAAATATATAGGCTCGAAAAAACATCTGCGTTGTTTTTCATTTCCTATTATAATGCTTTCCTCGCCTTTATCGGAAATAACCAGAAGCTCGCCTGGCTTGAATTCTTTTGTGTCATAAACCCCAAGAGCATGAATGCAGTTGTCCTCAGATGCGACATATACAGTGTTGTCTTTTCTCCCCCTGAATAAAGGATGCACTGCCCACGGGTCCCTGAAAAAAGCCAATTCCCCCCTGTTGTTTAGAATAGCAAGGTTGTAAGAGCCTATGCATTCCTTGTATACCCTTTCAATGCCTTCTACGATGCTTTCTGAATCATCGAGAATGCATGCAATAATTTCCGAGTCCGTCGTTGATTCCAGCTTATATTTTTTGCCATATTTTTCTCTAAGCTCTTCTGTGTTTACCAGATTGCCATTATGGCCAAGCGAATAGATTCCGACTTTAAAAGGCTGGACATTGTTTTTGCAGGAAGAGCCGGTTGTTGAATATCTGTCATGGACCGTTCCCCGGTCAGCCTTGAAGTCAACGTCCCCTATTTTTTCCTTGAAAACATTAGAAACAAGCCCATATCCGCCAAGAATTAAAAAGTCGCCGCCATTGCTTACCGAGATGCCGCAAGATTCCATGCCCCGATGCTGGCCGCTCACCCCGAGTTTATATAGGTCCATTTTAATATCACTGGAATTATAGACCCCGCCAATCATGCACATAATAAAAACAATGTCTTAAAAAATTAAAAGCCACAATCCCACACGGTTCACGAACATATTTAAAAATAGCACCTCATTTCTATTTCATGCGACTTATTTTGGTCAGGCACGGCGAAACAGAAGGGAATGTAAAGAGGCTTATTCAGGGACATTTGCATGGAAAACTGACAAAAAAAGGCAGGGAGCAGGCAAAGAAGCTTGCTGCTTACCTGAAAAACGAGAAAATTGATGTAATTTATTCAAGTGATATGCGTCGTGCAAAAGACACGGCAAAGGAAATTGCAAAGCATCATAATGCGCCTGTTATTTATACAAAAGAAATCAGGGAAAGGCATTATGGAAAATTAGAAGGCAAAAAAGGCGAGGAAATGATGAAGATAAGGATAAAATCAAGAAAGCCCCGCTATCTGTTCAGGCCAGACGGCGGAGAATCGTTTGTTGATTTGACGGAAAGGGCTGATAAATTTCTGAAAAAAATATACAAAAAGCATAAAGGAAAAAATGTTTTGCTTGTCGGCCATGCCAATTTCATTAAAATGCTCTTGGGCATCGCTCTTAACAGCCATGTGAAATATGCCATAAGGAGAAAACTGTCCAATGCATCAGTAAGCATAATAGAAGTCGGAAGTAAGAAAAAGATTCATGTTATAAATTCAACGAAGCATTTGTGGTTTGTATGATAACAGTTCTTCGCCTTTCTCACCGCCCCAACAGGGATGAGCGAATAAGCACCCATTGTGGTTTAGTAGCAAGGGCTATGGGTGCTGACAAAATCATTTACTCGGGCGAGTACGACGAGAAATTAATAGAAAGCGTTAATGATGTATCAAGGCGCTTTGGAGGGCGCTTCGCAGCCACATATGAAAAAAACTGGCGGAAGGTTATTCAAAACTTCAAAGGCATAAAAGTCCACCTTACAGTTTACGGCCTGCCGATGGGGGAAAAAATAAGGGAAATAAAAAAGAAAAAAAAGAATCTGATGATAATAATCGGCAGCGAGAAGGTGCCCGGAGAGGTATACAAAATGGCTGATTATAACCTGTCTGTTACGAATCAGCCGCACAGTGAGGTCGCGGCTTTATCTGTTTTTCTTCATGAATATTATAAGGGAAAGGAAAAAAAATTCTCGAAGGCAAAGATAAAAATAATTCCATCGGAGCGCGGCAAAAATGTCAGGGAAAAAAAATAAAATTGTATTGAATATGAAAAGAACAAGAATAGTCATTATAGCGATTGTTATAGTATTAGTTTCTGCAGGCTTTCTTTACTACAATAATATGATATCAGAAAAATTTTCCTCTCTTGAAAATGATTACAATTCAAAGCTCGGTGCCGCAGAGCAGAGCTTTTTAGCAAAGCAGGAGCAGCTTAAGAAAGATTACACGACACAGATAAATTATATTGATACACAATTGAAAAACACACAATCAGAATATCAGAAAAAGATAAGCAGCCTTGCCAGTGCTGTAAGCACTCTTGAAAATAAGAGTGCGTCTGACATAAATCTGCTTCAGCAGCAGATAAAAGACATAAACATACAGAGCGCCGATTTCTCTGCCATCGTCAATGATGTTTTGCAAGGCGTTGTGAGCATAAGCACCGATTTAGGTCAGGGCTCGGGCGCGATAATAACAAGCAACGGCTACATTATCACAAACTATCATGTCATAGAGGATGCCACAATAATCCGTGCACTCACATATGATAAGGGGATATACACAGCAACGCTCATAGGCAGCGACATAAACAAAGATATTTCTGTTTTGAAGATAAGCGGCTCTTTTGTTGCTTTGCAATTCGATGACTCATCAACAGTAAAAATAGGCGAAAAGGTCATAGCTCTGGGCAATCCTGCTGGCCTTTCCTTCACAGTAACAGAGGGTATTGTCAGCGCTTTTCGCACATCAGGAGGAATCAAGTATATACAGACCGACGTGCCAATCAATCCCGGCAACTCAGGCGGGCCTCTCGTAAACAAGGAAGGAAAAATAATCGGCATAAACAACATGAAGGTCCGCGGCTTTGAGGGCCTGGGCTTTGCCATAGAATCGAATACCGTAAAATCGGCAGTTAACGGCATTCTGGCGGCGAATAATCTGACGGCTATTGTTTGAATTAGAACACTTTAGGTTTCCAATTTTTCTATAATCTTTTAAGCTCTTTATCTATTTCTTCAGCCTTTTTATCGTTCATTTTACATGAACATGCAAAATCCATTATATCACGATTCTTCTTCATTTTTAACACCAAATATATAGTGTATGTCAACATATTAATTTTACCTTCTCATCAGCACAACCCTGCTGTCTGCTTTCTCGTCTTTTATTTTATATGAGCTGTTTTTTTCTATTGTTGC
>DATDUE010000069.1:0-4737 GCA_035290505.1 archaeon
CTTTTGACTTTATCAATTGCTCTGCTATTTTTTCAGGCAGTATTTTTTTCAGCTCTTTTTCTTTGTCGGAAAGTGTAATCGGGATTTTCACGGATTTTATTAATTCTGCTGTTCCTATAGGCGGCACATCGGTTTCTGGATACATGCGCTCTGCGCCGGGCAGGGGACGAGCATACTTTGAGCCAAGGCTGTCGGCCATTATTGTTTCCTCTGGCACACCATTGAGAGCTTCTTTTATCCTGCTTGTTAATGAATCAACGACCTTATCCAGGTTTTCTCCTGCGATAATTAATATTATGTCCCTTTCTTCAGCATCAAAAATTTTTTTCAGCTCATTAAATTCATTAACCAAATCATATTTTTCCAAATCCTCGTCAGAATGAATAAAGCCCTTCAGACCAAAAGGCTCTATGTAACCGACAAGCTCTTTTGCGAACGTTCTGTCACCGCACTGTTTTTTTAATAAACCGGAAAATTCAGGAATATGAAGAGCGGTAACACTGCCTTCTGATTTTTTTATTATCTGGGATTTCGTCTTTCTAAACAATTCAGTGACATCTTTTTGCCCTATGTTTAATTTCGCCCCGCGGTGATGAAGCTCATTTTTTATTTCTATAAGTGCTAACTGGCGCGCGACTTCGTTCTCTATGAGCTTTGGAATATCTTTCAGCTCCTGAAATCCCTTTATCTCATTTCTTGCTCCGTCACGAATAGAAATATTCACGTCCTTACGAATGGATCCGATGCCCCTCTGGACTTTTAGCGAGCGCAGCAGAAAGCCGATTTTTTCCGCTATTTCCTTCGCCTCTTCTGGCGTGTTTATTGAAGAATCTGTTGTGATTTCTATAAGCGGAATTCCCAAGCCGTTCAATTTATAATAAGTTGTTTCCCCTTCCCTGATTTCAATCCGCGCTGCTTCCTCCTCAAGGCAGACAGAATTTATTTTTGTTCCATCTATAGAGCCATTCAATCCAATAACTGCTGTTCTTTGAAAACCTGTTGTGTTCGAGCCGTCTATCACGGTCTTTCTCATAACATGAATTTCTTCCGGAATATCACAATTAAGCAGCTTGCATGCCTGCATTGATATCGCAAGCGCTTCCCTGTTCAATTCATGCGGCGGCTCTTCATCGCTTTCAACAAGACATGTCTCGCTTGGATATAAACTATAAACAAAATTCCTGTCGCGCAGGAATTCATGCAGCGCGGCCGCGTCTATTTTGCCCATTTCGCCTGAAGAGGGGCGCAGCTTTCTTTTTATTATACTTACTGGCTCGTCTTGCTGTTGCGAGGCACAATCGCAGAATAATTTTTTTGTATCCAGCCGCTGGTGAATTTCTATTCCAACACGAAGCCCTAAAGATTTGTAGTCCATGAAGAATTATTGTTTATACAGATAAAAAAGCTTTCAATCCATCCCCACTTCATAGCGAACATCGCTCCGCTCGGAGAACTCGCCTGCCACATTTCTCAGCATCAATTCCTTGACTTCTTTCGGGTCTTTTGTGTGCCCGAGCGCCCATGCCAATTTAATAAACGCTGTCTCGGGCAGCATATCGGCTAAAGGGATAATTCCCATATTCTGCAAATTCCTGCCCTTGGAATAGACGTTCATATTGACTCGCCCGTAAAGGCACTGCGTTGCCATGCAGATTACGCAGCTCTTAGCCAATTCTTCTATTGCCTGCTTAATTTTCTCATGGATTTTCGTGGCGTCGTCTATCGTGTCCAAAGGCGTGTGACCAAGGCCTGTTCCTTCGATGACAAGCCCTTTGTAGCCATTAAAAAATGAAAATTGCTCCGGCATCATATTGGTGTGTATCTTCAGCAGCGCGACTTTTTCCTCAAAATTATTTTTTAGATTTAATTTCCTTAACTTGTTTGCCTTATGGTAATCTTTTTTTATGAACTCAATTGTGCCATTAGCAGAAATTTTGGCAATTGGCAAATCATTTATCGGCCTGAATGCATCACGGCGCGAAGTGTGCATCTTCCTTGTCTTTGTGGGCGAAAGAACAAAGCAAAAATCGTCGCTCATCGAGCCGTGCATGCATATGGCAACGCCGCTGAAATCGCTGTCTGCAATAAAACGGGCTGATGAAATAAGATTAAGCGCGGCATCAGAGCTGCCCCTATCACTGCTTCTTTGTGCGCCTGTTAATATTATAGGTATTGGATTGTCCTGCAAAATGAAAGAAAGCGCAGCTGATGTATATGCCATCGTGTCTGTTCCGTGCGTCACAATAACTCCGCCGCATCCCTCTTCGATTTCTTCTTTTATTTCAGAAGCAATTATTTTGTAATGCGCGAAGCGCATGTCGTCTGAAAACATGTTGCTTATTAATCTTGATTTAATGTTTGCGATGCCTTTCAGCTCCGGATACATTTCTATTAAGTCTTCTGGCTCGAAAGCCGGCGTCACCGCGCCTGTTTTATAGTCAACGCGGCTGGCAATCGTTCCGCCGGTGTGCAGGATAGTTATTGTTTTTTTGCCAGGGTCGAAATGAATTTTTTCTTTCTTTGCGTGTTTCATTTCTTTTTTTTCGCCATGTTTTTTTGTGATTTTTGCATCGCTGCCAAAGCCGATGTTGTAGCCGCTGTCGAGCTTTAGAACTATTTTATTGCTGGAAGAAGGCATAAGAATTCCTTCGTATGTCTTTCCGTCTTTTTGTATTTGTACTCTATCGCCTGCAGACATGATATGAATTGTTGGGATGAGAATAAAAAGTTAAGAATTCAGTACGTGACCCTGCAAATGCCTTCTGTGCTTTTTAGCTCGGCAAGAAGCAATTCTTCTGCCACAGAAGAAATTCCAACAGCTGTGTAAACCTTGTTGCCGTCTATATGGCGCGAGGGCATTTCCTCTATATTTATATTATATTTTCCGAAAGTGCCTGTTATCTTTGCAAACATGCCTGGCGCATTTTCATGCATTATATAAACAAAATTGAGCGGCTTTTTTTCTTCTGCAACTATTTCATCGCCAATATTCACAGCATTCATGAACTCCCCGTATTTCAGGTATTTTACAATTACACTGGCCATCTCCTTTCCTGTTTTTGCCTGCGCTTCATCCGTGGACGCGCCCAGATGCGATGTGCCTATAAAATTCGGCAGCTCGAACAATTTATTCAGGAATTCCTCCCCCTCCTTGCCTTCTTTCTGAAAGACATCGAAAGCTGCGCCTGCTATTCTTTTTTCCTTCAGCGCATTGTAAACAGCTTCTTCGTCAACATTTTTTCCGCGCGAGGTGTTTATCAGATAAGCTGTATTTTTCATTTTCTCCAGCTCTTCTTTTCCTATTATCGGCTTTTTACCGCCGCCTGCGTGGATGCTTATAAAATCAGAATTTGAAATCAAATAATCAAAAGGAACGAATTTTATAGCAGCCTCATCATTGGTAACCAAATCATATCCGAGAACATCCATATCCATGCCGTGCTTTGCCTTTCTTGCAAGCTTGCGTCCTATTCTTCCGCACCCGATTATGCCGAGCTTTTTTCCCTCGAGTTCTGCGCCCTGATAGGTTTTTTTTACCCAGACGCTATTTTTCAGGGAATAATATGACTGCGGAATATTTCTTGCAATACCCAGCATAAGCGCCAATGCCATCTCTGCTGTTGCATTCGTATTGCCGTGGGGCGCGTAGGCCACCACAATGCCAACAGCACTGGCTGAATCAACATCAACATTATCATAACCCACTCCTGCTCTGCCGACAATTTTAAGCCTGCCTTCTGCACCTGAAGCAAGAACATCTTTTGTAACTTTTGTGGCACTCCTGACAATAAGCGCGTCGTAATTGCCTATTTCTTTTAAGAGCTCGTCCGGCTTTAGCTTTTTCAAATCATAGGAAATTCCCTCTTCCTTTAGAACCAATAATCCTTCGTCTTCCATGCCGTCCGTGATAAGGACAACCATTAATAAGAAATGTCATGAAAATATTTAAATTCAGTATATCTCCATCTCTATTTCTTGTATGGCTGCGAAGCCCCTGTCGCCTGTGACGAACTTAGTGCAGCCAGAAACCAAGGCAGTGGCGAGGTGAATACAATCGAAGTAAGTCAGTTTTTTTTCTATTTTCTTGAAATAGGCTGCGCGCAATTTTCCTGCCAGCGATGCTATCTCGGCGCTTACCGGCACTATCCTCAAATCTGGCAATGACTGCAAATAAAAAAGCACCTCGTCTATTTTTGACTTCTTCCTGCGACCTATGTGAAAAGATAGTTCTGTCAAAAGCACAGCAGAAACAACCGCCTCTTCTTTCATGTAAACTGCTGCTTTCTCGGCTATTTCCTTGCTGCCTGATAAAAGATCCATGAAAACGAATGTATCGAGATAGATAGACATTATTTCACCTGCATTTTTACATTTTAATTCGTCAGCCACCCGCCCTAATTGCTAAAGGTAAAGGCTGTTGTTGGTATGGATAAGAAAAACATAATTAATTTCCTTAACCTATTCCTCCTTTATCTCCCTTCGTATGTTTTTGAGGCCTAATTCCTCGCCTGCTTTCTCCAAGCCTTTTATCGGATTTTCTGGCTCTGCAATCAAAATCAATTTTTCGCCTTCTTTTATGATTAGAACATTCTTTCCAATAGACATGCCCAGAGCATCCCTCAGGTACTTCGGTATTACTATTTGCCCCTTAGAAGAAACTTTTGCCTTTTTCATTTTACTCACTTTTATTAAGTGGGTTTAAGTTATATATATACTTTACTGCTGCTACAGGTTTTT
>DATDUE010000070.1:0-5638 GCA_035290505.1 archaeon
CTGTCTGGCATAAGAAGAGGGTTGCTGATTGGAGCGCTCATCATTCCGACGATTTTGTTTTATATTGGGATTTAAAGCCCTTAAAAAGTTTTCTGAAATAGGTTTTTTATGCAATACGCCGAAATAATCACTCCTGTAAGAAAAGCCCTCATTGCTTTAGAGCCGACCGGATGGGAATTGCCTCATCGAAAACTTTATGAGCAGACAGATGAAAGCGGCTGGGAAGAGTGGCTTCTATACAAAGAAAATAATTTCAACAACCCTTTCCAGCAGGCTGACGAGAAAAGATACAAGGAGAGAAGCGGTTTTGCCGTGATTTTCCGCGATATTGTGAGAAACGGCGGAAAAGGAGAAAAAAACGGAAAGCTTAATATTGATTATATTTCTCATGCAGGCACTGAATGGGAAAAAAGGAACAATGTATATGCGCCAAAAAATGGATTCTATGTGCCAACTAATGACGGAATATTTCATGAAGGAACTTTAATACCTTTTGAAACGGTTTTTGACAAGAAAGAGGCAATCAAAAGGCTCGAAGTATTTGGCATACTGAAAGATCAACTATCAAGATTTTACCGCCTTGAGAGATATGATAGCGACAGGTTCGTTGGCCGCAGCTTCTATCCCGTTGACTTCTATGACGGCCGCTTCGACGTCGGTGCGAACGGGCGCCCTTCCTACTCAGGCTATGACGGGGTTGCCTCGCGTCCGGCATATGGAAATCCTAAAATCGTTATGAAAGCGGATTTTTCTAAGAAATAGAATTGCTTGAATTTATACTTTTTAGCTCTTAAAAGCCCTTTTAAGCGTTTTCCTGCGTATTTTATTCAGGAGGTCTAAAACATGGCAGAGATGCTTGTGATAAAGAGCAAAGTAAGGCAGTACGCAAAGAAGAAGAAAATGTCCTTTGGCGGAGACGCTGCGGATGCATTAAGCAAGGAAGTGGCAAGGCTCATAGACAGGGCAATTGAGCGGGCTAAAGCCAATCGAAGAAGCACAATCAAGGGCAGGGACATATAATTTTTTGAAAGTTTTGCTTTTTGTTTTTAAATTAATCTATTTATTCCGCTTTTTACAATAGTTCTGAATGCAGATAATAAAATACCGATGGGATTTGGGCGTGAGCGAGCCGTTTTTCTTCCTAGATGATGGAACAAAGATGAGGCTGTTTGACCAAAACATCAATTTCTTGCTTGGCGAAAAAAAATGCACAGGCTTCATAAAAGACGGAAAGAAGCATGAATGCCCGCATAACAGGACAATAGATTATGGCGAAAAGTGCAACGAGTGCAAGATAAACGATGATTTCTTTCTGTGTATGCAATGCGATGGAGAATGTATAAACAAAAAGCAGCGAAGAGGCTGCGAGACGAACAATTATTACATTTATCTGGCAGCATTTGACTCGCTGCTGAAAATAGGCATCAGCTATGAGCACCGCTTTCTTGAGCGCTGGGTGGAGCAGGGCGCGGACTTCGCGGCAAAGATAGCGTACCTGAAAGACGGCAGCGAAGCGAGAAAACTGGAGCAGAAGATAAGCAAAGAGCTGAATATCATAGACAGATTAAAGGGAGAAAAGAAACAGGACATAATTTTCGGCAATCCTAATGTTGCAGCGACAAACATAAAAAATGCAGTGGAAAAATTAAAGCTAAACGGATTTTCCGTGAAGCCATTAATACATGATTTAAGAAATTTTTATAGGTTACAAAATATTTTATCATACCCGAAAAAGATGCAGATAGAAAACAAAACACAAATAAAAGGCAGGTTTGCCGCTGCAAAGGGCAATGTGCTTATTCTTGAAAATGAAAATTGTTTTTTTTCGTTTAATTCTCATTCTTTGGTTGGAAGAGAAATAGATATCAATATTTAAGATTTCGAAGCCATAGCTAAATGATTGCAATGCAGGTGCTGAAGGACATAACACTGATGGGCGGAGTCGGATATGACTCGAATATCTATATCATAGATGGCGAAGTCATCATTGATACAGGCACAGGCTTGTTCTTCCCGGAAATAAAAGAGGAAATTGATAATCGCTTCGACAAAAAAAAGATAAGGAGCATAGTAAACACGCATTGCCATTACGATCATACGGGTGGCAATAAGAGTTTCCGCGACTGGCTGAAAGCCGAATTGCTTGTGCATGAAGAAGACAAAAAAGCAGCAGAGAGCGGCGAAGGGACGCTGTCAAAATTCTTTGAAAAGACGGCAAAGGTTGTCACAATGGACAAAGCCCTTCGGGCTGGACAAAAAATAAAGACAAAGAACTTTTCCTTTGATGTTTTGCATACACCAGGTCATTCGCCGGGCTCGATATGTTTGTATGATAAAAAAAACAAAATTCTCATATCAGGCGATACATTGTTTGAAGATGGCATTGGCAGGACAGACCTGCCTGGCGGCAATAAAAAGGACATGTTTTCATCTTTAGAGAAATTATCAAAGCTACAGATAAATGTACTGCTCCCGGGGCATGGCATGCCCAAGATGAGCGGTGTGAATTTTCTGATAAAGCAGCTCATTGCACAACAAAAACAAAGCGAAAATTTTTAAAAATAATCCACAATTTAAACTTTTCGATGCAATTAATTATTAATTGCTTTTAAGGTGATTTTATGAAAAACAAAAAAAACTACAGATTCTACTGGGAAGAGCCGGCAGAAAAAAAGGCAAGAGAGAGGGCAAATGAATTCAGCTTTACATTCCCAAAGATAGAGTTTCCGTCAATGAGGACAATAGATGTCAGCATGGGGCAGACAGAGAGGGAATTGATTATCAGGGCAGAGCTGACGGGCTTCAAGAAGGATGAAATATCCCTAAATATAACAAGAAATCACATAGAAATCAGGGCAGCAAAAAAGCAGGAAAGAAAGGCTATCGGAAAGAATTTTTTCAGGCATGAGCAGTCGGCGAATGCGGTGAGCCGCTCATTTACATTACCGGAAGAAATAGACGAGGGCAGCGCCAAAGCAAAACTGGAAGACGGGGTTCTCGAAATAATTGCCAAAAAGCTGGAAGCAAAGAAAAAGAAGAAAAGGATTGTGGTGGAATAAGTTTTCTGAATGGCGCGATATTGGGAATCAGTTTAAACATTCTGGACGTATATAATCTTTTCCTTCTCGTTTATTACAAATTTCACAGGCAAAAACTGCTCGATGACATGAATGTTCGTTCTTGTATGAGAAGTTATCTTCGGCACTTTTACTTTGCCAGAGCCTGCTAAAGCAATATAGGGTAGAATCTGGTCTTCCATATACTCATCTAATGGAGCATTTGTTTTATCCTGATAAATCAAAAAATTAACTGCTTCATCAGCTACTTTCTCGGCAGATTTTTTTATGTCGCAGAGCGCATTGCTGCCCAAAACCGCTTCCTCATAAAGCACATATAAATCAACGCCGCCGCCTGTTGAAAGAGAAGAAACGTAATTTATTTCAATTTCCGGCTTTATTTTGTAAAAAGCAAATAATCGTTCCTTACATTCTTTTTCCATTCTTTCAGCGACTTTCTTGCCCTGCAAGTTTTCACTGACAGTAATCGTGCCTTTAACCTGCATAGCCTTGCCCCGTTTCAATAATTCTATTGGCTTTATTTCAGATTTTTCTATTATTGCTTCGACAAGCCCGCCACCCTTCGGATAAAACCCATGATTCAGTATTTTTATTTCGCCGCGATAGCCTATTTTTCTCAGCATCGGTAATGTTACATTTTGTATATAGCCAACAGTTGGCGCCCACCTCACCATGGTGCCGCCCGCGATTTTTATGTCTATTTTATTTTTGCAGTGGATTGCAGGAATCATTAATGATTGAAGGACTAAAGAAATCGCGCCGGCTGTGCCAACATCTATTTCTATCAAGCCGTCTTTTATTTTGCCCGGATGAAAAACAATTTCTTCTGAGCCTATTTTCAATCCTTCTATCTTTGCATCACAGAGTTTGCCTACTGCCTTGACGCCTGCCAGATGCTGCGCCTGCAAGCCGGGGTTGCATCGCCCTTTGCGAATGTTAAAGACATGGCAGGGCTGCTGCGTTACGGCTGACAGGGCAACAGCTGTGCGCAAAATCTGGCCGCCTGCTTCGCCATGAGAACCGTCAATACCAATCATATAATGAATAGAAAAGAAAAGCTTAAATATATATGTAAACAGATATGTTTACAGTGATATTATGGTTCAGGTTCAGTTGAGGGTGCCGGAAAAGGTTTTTGGAGAAATAGACAGGTGGGTAGATGAAGGGCGCTTCAGCAGCAGGTCAGATGCCATAAAAACGATAGTATCAATGTATGAAGAAAAGGAGAAGACTATGAGATTCCTGAAGATGCTTTCAAAAAGGAGCGAAGAGGCAAAAAGAAAGCCAGGTTCTTTGGTTAGGCTAGAGGATTTGAAATGACATATTCGGTTTTTCTTCATCCCAAAGCAGCAAAATTTCTTGAGAAGCTTGATGAATTAAATTCAGAAAGAATAAAAGAATCGTTGAGAAGTTTGCAGAAAAAACTATTTTCAGGCGAGCGGCTGAGCGGGATGCCTTTTTGGAAACTCAGAATAGGCGATTACAGGGCAATATATGAGATAGACGAAAAAGGCAAAAAAATTATAGTGCTGTTTATAGGACATAGGAAAAATGTTTACGACGATTTTTCAAAATTGATGTAGAATATAATCTTTAAATACTTTTTTATTTACATCCTTTAATATGATAGAAAAAAAGGATGTAAAAATATTTGGCTTGGCAAAGGAACTGCAGGGGCTGAACACCATAGAGAGCATTTGCAAAAAAACAGGCATAAAGAAAAAGACAGCTATCAATTACATATATGAGCTGCGGGCAAAAGGGCTTGTAAAAACAGAAAGAGGAAGGAATAAAATAAGGATGTACGAGATATCGCCGATAAAAAAGCCGGAAACGGGCTATTCCGGGTTGTACGACATAATAAACGCTCATTCGCCGATAAAAGTGGCAAAGCCCTTTGAGCATAGGGTATACCAAAAAATGAGCATAGAGGAAGCCATAGCAAGGGCATTGGATACCAAGGATTTCAGGACAATTCTGGCTGCAATGGCGCTGTTTAAGCATGTCAATGACTGGGCAAAGCTATATGAATACGCAAAAAAATATGATGTGACAAAGTCAATAGGTGCATTATACGATTTATCCAAGCATACAATAAGGATAAAAGATATGGATAAAGACATTGAAAAAAAGCTGCTGAAAGCCAAGCAGAAAAATAAATTTATCATAGATGGAATAAAAACAGGAGACTTCATAGAAACAGAAAAAAAATGGAGAGTATTCGTTCCATTCAGAAAAGACGATTTGAGGAGGCTTAAGGAATGACAGGATTAGACGAGCAGATAGAACTGCTGAAATTAATAGGCAATCAGCTGAAAAGCAGGGCAGAATGCCTTATCATCGGCGGCTCTGCAATGCTTTTCTATGGTTTCAAGAGCTCGACAAAGGATATAGACATGATTTTTTTTAATGAAGCCAGTAGAAAAAGAGTTATAGCAGTTTTGGAAAAAACCGGCTTCTATAAAAAATATTTCAAGGATAAGGACATTTTTTTATTGGAAAGAAAGAATGAAAGGCTTGATATATTTCTGAATAATGTCTTTAAATTCAATATTTCGCCT